>CAZZEV010000480.1:0-2075 GCA_964653305.1 uncultured Cellvibrionaceae bacterium
TGAATTTAAATTGGCGTTGGCTTTCACCGAATTAAAACCAATGGCGTCCTCCATACCGGGCAAACCGTCAAGCAGTTGCGGCTCCGCACCTTGATAATATTTCTCCACAAATTTCTGCCAGCCATGATATTCATCCTCATGATGAGCCATAAATTGCGGAATAATTGTGCTCGCGGTTTTCTTGAACAGCTCAACTTGCGCTTGTTCATAAGCAGCATCGAAGTTGCGGTTTTCGTAAGTGAAATTCTTATAGAAGTAAGTAGGATTGTCTGCGTGAACTTGCTCAAGTGCTGCGAGGATTTTTTGGGTGACAAGTGCTTCACGCTTTTTCGGGTCAGGCTCATTGCCCGCCATCTTAGCAATGGTTTGCACCACGCGTTTGCGATAACCAATAACATTAAATTCTGAATTCGCACCGCCATCCAAATAATACATTTTATTATCGGGCAAACGCATGCGCCCAATATGGCAAGCACCGCAGGAGAAAGAAGCGTAGTCGATATTGCCCGTTGGATTCGCACGCGATAAACCACTAAAACCCATACCGCGCGGCACAGGTGAACCGGGCAAACGATCGTCATAAAATAAGCCCATTACACTTAAAAAATTATCGCCCTCACCCCAATACTCTGGCGCAATCACGGGCAACAATTTCAAAATAATATAAGGCAATCCATCGGTTTCGCTCACGGCGAAATCGGCGAAACGATTATACGCTGTTTGATGTTTGGCAATGTGTGCATCACGCGCCGCCATCTTCGCGTGCTGATGCATCTCCCAATTTTCTGGCACTGCGCTTACAAATGGTGTGCCGCTTGGAGCATCTAATGCTTTACCAAAACCGCCATAGACGGTAAATAAAAATAGACCGGCACCAACCAGTGCCACAACAACCAAACCTAGCAATAGCTTCTTCATGTGCAGTCCTTAAGAATTTGTTATAAGTAATACCTTAGATGAACCCTAACATATCAAGTATTCAGATTCATCTTTTCAACATTCTTACCCAGAGATTCTTCCAACAAGCTGAGGTAAAACTCATCGTTTCATGGCCTCGCGCCGTACAACACGGTAGAATGCCCGACCAGAATATCGCTGTTAATGGCATTGCTTCTTGCTTAAGCACTCGCTTTTCAAGCGCCCCTATTTAAATGATGACCCTCTTTTTCTGATTGATAAGTTGCCTATGATCCCGCGCATTGACCAAACCTCCCCCATACAAGCTCTGTATATGTCTTTTATCGATAGGCTTCGCGCCAGTGGCTTTTCGGGCGATTTAAACCCCGACTACGCGACCCGCACGGTACTCGCGACAGATAACTCTATTTATCAGGTGCTACCTCAAGGCGTCATTTATCCCAAAGACAAGGCAGATTTGGTCGCCCTCGTAAAACTCAGCCAACTGCCCGAATTTACCGGCATAGTGCTCAGCCCACGCGGCGGCGGTACGGGTACCAACGGCCAATCACTTACCGATGGCTTGGTAATCGACACCTCCAAATACATGAACCAGATTTTGGAGATCAATGCTGAAGAGCGCTGGGTGCGAGTGCAATGCGGCGTAGTGAAAGATCAACTCAATGCAGCGATAAAACCTTACGGATTATTTTTCGCACCAGAACTCTCTACCAGCAACCGCGCTACCATTGGCGGCATGATCAATACCGATGCCTCAGGCCAAGGTTCTTGTCGCTACGGCAAAACCCGTGATCACGTACTGGAATTAACCACCGTATTGTTGGATGGCAGCGAGTGGACATCACAGGCCATTAGCGATGACGAGTTTTCCAGCATCAGCACGCGCACCGATCGCGTCGGCCAAGTGCACAAAACCATTGATAGTATTCAACGCGAACACGGCGATTTAATCGCCGCGAAATTTCCTAAATTAAACCGGTGTTTAACTGGCTATGACTTAGCGCACATTCGCGACGAGCAAGGTCGCTTTAATCTCAACAATATTTTGTGCGGTAGCGAAGGCACCCTTGGCTTTATTGTTGAGGCCAAAATCAATCTGTTAGTTATTCCAAAATACAGCGCGCTTATTAACGTCAACTACCGCGATTTCAACGCTG
>CAZZEV010000481.1:0-2073 GCA_964653305.1 uncultured Cellvibrionaceae bacterium
GCTTACGCCACTACGACCTCAACATAGCGTGTCTACCAATTCCACCACTCGGGCTAAATCTTATTTCCCCTGCTCTGGAGTTGTAACTGGGACATCGCTTGCAGCAGCTGGAACAGCTTGGGTTTGTACTGCGGGAGCCTCTGTGGTCACAGGTACATCTGAACTTGCAGGCACCTGAGCAGCCGGCGCTTGTTGCGCAGCGGCAGGAGCAACAGGGATGCCTTCTACAACAACTTTAGATTTATTTTTTGCAATTACGGCAAGGCTAATGCTCAACACAAAAAACACGGTTGCAAATATTGCGGTTGCGCGAGTGAAGAAACTACCACCACCATCACTACCAAACACTGTTTGAGAAGCACCAGAACCGAAAGAAGCACCAGCGGCGGCACCCTTACCTTGCTGCAACAAAATCAAAACAATAATCGCCAAAGCGGATATTGAATGAATCACTAAAACTAATTTTTCCATTTCTGGATCTCTTATTGAGTACTTTTAAACGAAATAATACTAAATTAACAACAATTAGATTTTGCTGATACAGCTCGAATCAAGAAGTGATTAATCAGCAGCTTTACAAATTTTCAAAAACTCTTCGGCGTCCAACGAGGCTCCACCAAGCAGCGCACCATCAATATCTTGTATCGCAAATAACTGATCTGCGTTACTGGCTTTGACACTGCCGCCGTATAAAATTCTTACTTCTTCAGCAAGCCCACCCAACTGTGAGCGGATAAATCTATGCACTTCTTGTGCTTGCTCAGGGGTTGCTGTTTTACCGGTACCGACAGCCCAAACCGGCTCATAAGCTACAACCGCTTTCGCAAAAACATCTCGCCCTACATGGGCAAATACTGCTTCTAACTGTCGGCGAATCACTTCAAGGTGCCAGCCGTTCTCGCGCTGTGCGAGAGATTCACCAATACAGAGTATGGGAACCAAATTTGCGCGCTGCACGGCCATAAACTTTTGAGCAACATGCTCGTCAGTTTCGCCTTGTAAGCGGCGGCGCTCATTGTGACCAATTATGACAAATTTGCAATGCAATTCTGCCAACATTTGTGCCGATACCTCACCGGTAAAGGCTCCAACATCATATTGACTGACATTTTGTGCACCCAATAAAACCGGGGAATCAGCAATTTTTTCGTATGTTGGTATCAAATAAGGATTCGGTGGGCAAACCACAACCTCTGCATTGTGTTCACCTTGCCAGCCCGTAACTATTTGGGCCAACAACTCAGCATTTGACTGCTGATTTCCGTTCATTTTCCAGTTGCCAACAACGAGTTGGCGACGCTTTGCGTGACTGGTTTTGTTCAACAGCAATACCTCCCCCAAAGCGGGCGCTCATGGTAGCCAAGATGAATTGAACATACAACCACAATTAGCTTAGACCCTGATTTTTCTCGCCTTTTATTGGTTTATGGGTTATGGATTGACCAAAAAATCAATCCATAACCCGAAAACTAAAGAGTGGATGGTTTTTAAACAAGGCCGCGGAATGAAACATCACTACACTATTAGCTCAGCGCCAACTCAACTGTTTTGGCGAGTTCCTGCGCCAACTCTTTTACTTGCTTCTTATCTTCACCTTCTACCATTACCCGAACCACAGGTTCAGTGCCCGATGGACGCAAGAGTACTCGACCAGTGCCGGCCAACTTATCCTCTGTTGCTTTCACTGCTGCTTGCACAGTTTCATCCGTACTCAAATCCACTCGCTTAGCCATGTGAACATTAATCATGACTTGGGGCATTTTGATCATGCCTTTTTTGATTTTATAAAGCGACTCACCAAATGTCGTGATTGCCAATAAAACCTGCAACGCAGAGATGATACCGTCGCCAGTCGTGGTTACGTTGCTGCATACGATATGACCGGAGTTTTCACCACCTAGACGCCAACCGTTTTGGCGCATCATTTCGATCACATAGCGGTCGCCCACTTTAGCGCGCGCGAAAGGAACACCGATTTTTTTCAACCCCAATTCAAAGCCGAAGTTACTCATCAGAGTACCTACGACACCATCGCAGCCACCGGCATATTCCTGTTGGTATTTGGCGATGATG
>CAZZEV010000482.1:0-1792 GCA_964653305.1 uncultured Cellvibrionaceae bacterium
AGGCTTCTCGCTGAGCATCCAACGCCGTAATAGTTTTTAATGGAGAGTATTCAGTTTTGCCCAATGTTATAAACGGATTTTTACTTAAAAGCTGGTAAAGGAATGGTGATAGAAGTTGGTTATAAGCGATATATTTAAATGTCGTTAATAATCGAGACGTACTCGTGATGCCAGAAGACTCAATATGTTTTGTGGCCAAGTCCATCGAAAGGGGGGAACGAGACAACAAAAGGCCACCGCCCAACAGACTAAGCGGCTTCCCTCTACCAAAAGAAAAAGTAACAAAATCCCCTTTTAAAAAAGCGCGTTCATTCTCAGCGGGAAACCATTGAGCATTATCCTCAACGATTAAAATCTGAGGATGATCAACCTTAAGCTGTAACAATTCACTTAGATTTTCCGCAACGCCTAAAAAGTTTACGGCAACAATCGCTATAGTGCTCTTAGATATACATTTCCGAACGGCCAAAAGATTTAACGACGGGTCATCTTCATTGATATCAACAATTCGCGGCAGCAAGCCCGCATAGTGGACTGCAGCAACTAAATCAGGGCAGCAATAACCTGGCAATATAACTTCTGGAGATTCAACCTCCGACCGCAGATTTTTAGCCTGCAAAAAAGCCAACGCCAAGGCAGATGTACCAGAGTCAACCCAGCAGGAAGAATACCCTTCAAAACAAGGCAACCCATTACTGCTATCACCACCAGAAAAAATAATTTGCCGTCCCACGGGAGGCAAATCACCGCGAATCAACGAGCTGATGGCTTCCATGTAGTCATTCTCTTACCAGACAAAAACTTAACAGATGCATCCAACAACGCGACATTCACCTGCACGAAAAAATAGATAATTTTTACAACTGAAATATCGCGCAAAGACGGCAAGAAATGGGCAAAAATAGCCAGACCATAAAACAATAATTGACCCACAAACGCCAGCCCATAAATAAAGCCATCCCGTGCCACTAAAGCACTTAGGATAAAGAACGCTATAAAAAACCAAGGCGCCAACCAGCGCATTAGCTTGTGGCTGATCACCTGAAAAGCAAACGCACCGAAGAGGTTAAAATTCATAACCTCCTTATGACGAGACAAACCCGTCATACCACGAATAACCGTGCGTACTTTCCGCTGGTACTCCTTAGAAGCATCCTTCAAGTCTTGATAGTAACCCAGCACATCTGGCGCGCTCACTGAACGCAACCCCGCCTTAGCCGTATTCAATGCCGTATTAAAATCACTAGGGCAGTGAATATCCCACTCTTGGCACACACTTTTACGCGCAGCAAAAAAAGAGCCGCTCAGGCCAATCAAGCCTGACAACTGTGACTCCAATTTACGCAGCCACATTTCATACTTAACATAAGCACCTTCACCGGCCACAGTTCCATCTTGACTAATAAACCTATCCTCGCTTGATACTGCACCTATAGTAGAATCTGCAAAATATGACTCCAAACGCAAAAGCGCATCCGAAGGAATCTGAGTAGCAACATCAGAAAAAACCAAGACATCACCGCGCGCTACTCTAATTGCCGCTAATTGCGCATTTTCTTTACCCAACCGCTCATCCGCTCTCACCAAGCGAACACCGCGACCTTCATACTCCCTCACAATAGAATCAGTAGCGTCCTCAGAGCAGTCAGAAGCAACTATCAGCTCTAGCCGCTGGGAATCAAAATTTAAGGCCAATGAGTTTTCAATTTTTTCTCGTATCCGCAACTCCTCGTTGTAGGCTGTAACGATAAGCGTCATTGAAACCTGAACCACTAAAGGCTCAACCGCAGAT
>CAZZEV010000482.1:1802-2069 GCA_964653305.1 uncultured Cellvibrionaceae bacterium
AGCAGCCTTAGAATAATGGGATAAATAAAGTAGCTATATACCGATGCAATAGCGAACACCCAAAAAAACAACACAAATACATCCATTATCAACACCCTTAGCAATTCACACTCAAAAAACAGATCCCAAAGCATACCAAAGCCCCGCTTAGCACACCCATTGAAATCGTTCTTTAGGCCAAATAAAACATGACGCAGTCGTCACATTGGGCCAACAAATGTGACACGCATCTCAAAATGTCGACTTTCTTTACATTGCACCCTATCT
>CAZZEV010000483.1:0-2062 GCA_964653305.1 uncultured Cellvibrionaceae bacterium
GCACGAAGCGGTTGTCGCAGTTGCTAATGCGGTGCGTCGTTCGCGTGCAGGCTTAAGCGATGCGAATCGTCCCAATGGCTCGTTTTTATTTTTAGGCCCAACTGGCGTGGGTAAAACCGAACTGTGCAAATCGCTCGCGGAATTTTTATTTGATTCGGCTGATTCTATGGTGCGTATCGATATGTCGGAATTTATGGAGAAGCATTCCGTTGCGCGTTTAATTGGCGCACCGCCGGGTTATGTCGGCTATGAAGAAGGTGGTTATTTAACGGAGGCGGTGCGCCGCAAACCTTATTCAGTGTTGCTACTGGATGAAATCGAAAAAGCGCATCCCGATGTTTTTAATATTTTATTGCAAGTCTTGGATGATGGCCGCTTAACGGACGGCCAAGGCCGCACGGTAGATTTCCGCAATACGGTGATTGTAATGACCTCAAATTTGGGGTCGGATCGCATTCAAGAGTTAGCCGAAGATAGATCCTTTGATAGCGTGAGTTTTGATACAGATATCACCGAGGATATGAACAACTCGTTAAACAACGAGAACCGCTACAACGCGATGAAAGATGCGGTAATGGAGGTTGTGGGTGGTCATTTTAGGCCAGAGTTCATCAACCGTATTGATGAGGTTGTGGTGTTTCATCCGCTTGGGCGCGAACAAATTCGTGGCATTGCCGATATTCAATTGGAACTACTGCGCAAACGTTTAGCCGAACGTGATTTAGGTTTGGAGTTAGATGATGCGGTGATGAATAAGTTGGCAGCCGTTGGGTTTGATCCGGTTTATGGCGCACGCCCTTTGAAGCGAGCTATCCAGCAGCTGGTTGAGAACCCCTTGGCGAATGACATCTTGTCTGGAAAGTTTATGCCGGGTTCCATTATTCACGGAGCTCTTAAGGGCGATAAGTTATTTTTTGAGCCCAAGCGGTTGCAGTAGTGGATTGTGGACAATAAAAAGGCCGTCACATTGGACGGCCTTTTTATTGTCTTTTTATCGCAGAAGGTTATTCACAGCTTTCTTCGATGGCTTTAGTTGCTTCATTGGTTTTCTGTTGCTGCTCGTCGGGCGTTAGGTATCTTATCTGTCCATCATCACCTTTGATGCGAATGCGGGCATAAGTTTTCAGTGTGTCCAGGTTTTTACGAGCCGCATCGCATCGCTCAGGGTCTTTTAGTGATGTTTTTGTGCTGGCGGCTTTGCTCTCCTCTTTAGTCTTTTCACTAGACGCAGTGCCGTAATTCACGGGTTCGCTGTGACCAATTTCAGGCTTGACGATTTCTGTCTGCTTGCCAAGTGGAGGGCGCTCGCTGTAGTGAACCAAGCCTTTTTCATCTGTCCATTTATAAACTTTATCAGGAGCAGCCCATGCTTGACTGTTTGCAAATAAGTAACACACAAGGATTAATACTAAGGTAAAAACTTTCATAGCGATAACTCGTATTTACTAATAATGAATCAACTATAGCGCTAATAATGTTATGGCGAAACTTTTAGGGGTGTGAAGCCTTGAACTATTGTGAACTGTTATCGGTTACATTGAAATACAGGTTTGTATTTTTCACTAAAGAAATTGTTTTTTTATATAAAAAAGATTACAAAACTTTACAGTGAATAGGTCTGCATAATCATTTCTTTACTTACAGTCTCGTTGAACACCAAGAGTGACAGCTATAGCATGGGAAAGTTGCGTACGACGTTTGTTTTTCGTGCGTAACCCACCTAGAGTAACAGTGCAATGTTGCTCTAGGTTCAGTTAAGAACAACACAAAAATCACCTAATCATAATGTTAAAAAGGGGTTGGCTATGGGAATCCATAAAAACAATCAGGGCGACACAGTTAAAGGCGTGAGATTTAAACGATCAATGCTAGCAATGTGTGTGATGGCACTTAGTGCTCCGTCCTTCGCTCAAGATGCACCAAAAAAAGATGATGCCGTTGAAGAAGTTATTATTACCGGTCAACGCGCAAACCTTCAAAACGCACAAGAAATTAAACGTAATGCCTCTACCTTCGTAGATTCTATTTCTTCTGAAGATATCGGTTCTTTGCCTGATCGCAG
>CAZZEV010000484.1:0-1762 GCA_964653305.1 uncultured Cellvibrionaceae bacterium
GCAATTAGCTCGAAAGCCTTCCACACAGTGGTATCTTTAGACTGAGCAGAGCACCGTTGATGGCTTTGCTGATGTTTACTGCCGTGTTTTACCAAGCACAAGATTTAACAGCCTTTCGCGTGTCATTATCATTGGCTGCTTTTATGGTCTCGATTTATCTGTTGTCTCATCGGCTGAGATTGATTGGTTCTCTGAGTACGTTTTTAACGGGGTTCCTTCATCAGCAGGCTTTTTTGTCGCCACTCATCCTTCTGGCCGGTATTTTGAGACGTCGCTATAGCATTTTTGTGTTCTTAGCAGTGACCCCGATCTGTTTGCTATTTTTAGGCTTCACTTTTCAAGCCTATATGGAAATCCGGCCCTATCAAAACTTGCCGTTCATTGACTCTGTGATTCAACAAGGATTGCGTCCGTATATCGCTATGGGTCAGTCGGGTACTTACCAAAACATCCGGATCATGCCGTATTCCTTTCTGCCTTTAATACTATTGGTGGTCTGTTATTCGAGGTATGTTTTTACATCCAATAACGACCTATATCGCTATTGCGCCATGAGCTTTGTAGTCTGCTGTTGGCTCACTTGGGTTTGTGCAGGATGGCAGGAGCCACAAGCCCGTTTTTTCGAATTCTTTGCACTGCCGGCAGTTCTCATCGTGGGTAACTTTAGAAGTAGCCTCGCCTCGAACTTGGGAGTAGTTGTAGTTTCGGCTGTTTTTGTTATGCGTTACAACGTACTGCACCCGTTGCTAACAGGTTAATGCTAGCGTATTGAATGTCAGCCCTCGCAAAAAACACCTCATGGAACTTAATAGGGCAAGTGGCGCCGATGCTGGCCGCGGTATTTGCCATTCCTTGGCTGATCGCGGGAATGGGTGTAGATCGGTTTGGGGTGCTGACATTGGCTTGGATGGTTCTAGGCTACTTCAGCGTTTTTGATCTTGGATTGGGGCGTGCACTCATTGTTCTGATTTCAGAGAGACTAGGTTCGGATGATTTAGAAGAAATTCCGAGTTTGACCTGGACGGCGATGTTGCTCATGTTGTTATTGGGTGTGATCGGTGGGGCTGTGATGTGGGGGTTGTCTGGCTGGTTAGCTAGCGACGCACTGGCAATTCCGTTGGATTTGACAACAGAAACAATCACGACATTTAGATTGCTTGCCTTGTCGGTTCCAATTGTTATTGCCTCTACGGGCCTGCGAGGGATTCTTGAGGCTTACCAGCGTTTTGATCTGGTCAATTTAGCCCGCATTCCTATGAGTGTTCTGACTTATGTCAGTCCGCTATGCGTTTTGCCTTTTTCTAATCATTTAGATTGGGTCGTTTTATCGCTACTCACAGTAAGAGCAACTTTTTTTGCTGTCAATGTGGCTTTAGTAAGAATTGTTAATCCAGAGTTGCTGAAACGAGTACATTGGGACCGACGATATTTGAGAACCATGCTAGGGTTTGGTGGTTGGATGACCGTATCTAACCTTGTTGGGCCAATCATGATGTACCTTGATCGCTTTGCGATAGGCAGCGTGTTGGGTGTGGCTGCTGTGGCCTACTACGTGACCCCTTATGAATTGGTGAACAAGCTACTAGTAATTCCCAGTGCTTTAGTTGGCGTACTCTTCCCAATGTTCTCTTCGAGCCTGGCGGCCGACCGAGACAATGCTGTTCGATTGTTTTGGATGGGAAATAGGTGGATATTCATGGCGCTATTTCCTGCGGTGCTTATCTTGTGTGTGTTTGCAAAAGATGGTTTGTCATTATGGCTG
>CAZZEV010000484.1:1772-2050 GCA_964653305.1 uncultured Cellvibrionaceae bacterium
TCAAGCGGCAGGTCGACCTGATTTGACGGCGAAGTTGCATCTGCTCGAATTGATACCCTACTTGGTTTTTTTGTGGTTTGGGATGGAGTATTTTGGCTTGCAGGGAGTGGCGATTGTTTGGACTCTACGTGCAGCATTTGACACGGTTGCTATGTTCTTGATTGCGTCTACGCTAGATGAGCAATTGAAATGTCGTTTTCAATATTTAGGATGGTTCCTGGGGGGGCTGATAAGCATCCTCTGTGGTTCATGGCTGGACGCGCTTTTTGCGCGAACAA
>CAZZEV010000485.1:0-2049 GCA_964653305.1 uncultured Cellvibrionaceae bacterium
CATATGAAAGATCAATTAGCTCAGGCTCTCGCGTTACAGAAACGGAAATAGTAGAACAGGCATTAGAACATCTTCTAAAAAGATAGCTATATAACTATATAGCTATCTTTAGTGCGCTGGATGCATAGGCTGCGCCACTAAGCGAACACCCAAGGCAGCACAGACGCGGCTGATTGTCTCGAACCGCGGTTCGCTACCGGGTCGAAGAGCCTTATACAGAGCTTCACGAGCGATGCCTGAATCCCTCGCAACCTGCGACATTCCTCGCGCACGAGCAATGTCGCCAATGGCAGCGGCAAGCAGCGCTGGATCATTCTCTTCAAGAACAGTTGTCAGATATGCCGCTACATCATCTTCATTGTTAAGATATTCAGTAGCATCAAACTCGGATAGTTCGGAAACCTTAATTTTCTTGGTCATAGTCAATCCTCTAAAGATTTTGCCAGCGCAATAGCACGCCGAATGTCGGCCTGCTGAGTTGACTTATCACCGCCACCCAGCATCACAATCACTAAATCGCCATGCTTGACGTAGTACATGCGCCAGCCTGGTCCGAAATGTTCGCGCATCTCAAACACGCCTTCGCCTACAGGTTCTACGTCACCCAAGTTGCCAAGCTGAGCTTTGCGTAACCGCTTGACAAGGCGCTGTCGTGTCAGTCCGTCCTTCAGGCTTTTTAGCCAGACAGAGAACTCATCGAGTTGTTTTATAATGTTGGTCATAAGAAAACTGTAATCGAATGATTACATAATGTCAATTCTGTGGTGTTATCGTGTGCAGAACTGAAATAGTAAAGCAGACATTAGAACACCCCATAAAAAGATAGCTATATAGCTATCTATAATGTGAATTTCTACATGTAGAACAGCGGCAGCAGACATATTCACAGATCATCAGGCCACATAAACTAATTTTATCTCGCATATCTGGCTATTTATCATCCAAAATTTTCGTTAACGAAAATTTTTCGTCACTTCGCTTAATCTATCAAGCGTTGTTGAGTTTCCGAAACTTGTGACTTCCGTAGTAATGTTTCAGCCGCTTTGTCTGTCTTTTCCCTAGGTCTTTTTACATATTCAGTTACAAACGCAACCCTATCACCCTTGAAAAATAGGTGTGGATTAATCCAAAAAATATTAGGGCGACTGCTGGCAGCAATAAATTTTTTCGATAAAAGCTCTTTTAAGCCCCGATGAAACGTCTGCTGTGATATTGGTAAATCGTTATCTTGAACAGCATCCATGAAGTAAAGGTAAATTGAATCAGAACCAAATGTGCCATTTTGAGTAGCTTTTAAGACATGCTGAAAAACCTTAAAGCCTGATGGAGACAGATCAAAAGAAGCCTTTACACCGTCAGCAAAAACTTTAACAAAATGCTCCTCATCCACCATTTTACGGACGACCACGGCAGTACCAGCCAATACTTCACCCGTGATGGTGTCAACCATATTGCCTGTACCAAAAGCCCTAACGGTTTTTTGCTTAGATTTTATTTCCCCTGATTCCACCAAAGGGTTAACATCGTATTTTTGAACCTTTCTAAGATCAATTTCTTCACCTTTCATGTCCATAATGCCTTATGTTTTTGGATATTGGAGTAATGAAGGATAACCGCGTCAATATCCAAAAACAACACCTTTTTTGGATATGCCATTACGCAAGGTTGGATATTCGATATCCAACCTTGGATATGTGAAGTGAGTGTTTATGCGGCCTGCGAGACAGTTGCTTCTATATCTCTAAACCCTGCTTTTACAGTTGATGGACAGGTTGAAAATTGCTTCGCAAACGTGTGCAAAAACCATGGAAAACAAAAAGACGTTTTCCACAGTTTTAACCCACTTTTTCAACCTGCCCACAACACCCACATCCACGACTACGCTAACTAGCCCGAGGCATTTAACAAGACGCGCCTCCAGCGCTAATGTTGTTAATTTATTCAAGTAAATTTCAGGCATTAATCCAATATCGACCTTTCACCACTGATCAACTAAGTAATGAGCGAAGCGAATAACAATCACGAGTCTGAGCTGGAAAGCTCAGTCGC
>CAZZEV010000486.1:0-2040 GCA_964653305.1 uncultured Cellvibrionaceae bacterium
TAAAGCGTATGAACATACTCACCAAATTTTTGAATTTGAATACCGCCCACAGAAACATCTGCCGTGCGGCGCAACATGTTGAACATACTAATGCGGGTATAGCGTGCAAAACGTTCATTAATCATTTCAAGCGTAGGCATACGCCCACGCACAATACGATCTTGACTGGTTAAGTCATAGTTTTTAACCGTACCGGGTTCAATATCCGCTTCGGTTTCTATATTGCCGTCATCGACACCGTGTAACAGGGCATCAATTTCGTCTTGTGATAACAGATCTTGCACGAAAGGCTATCCTTTTATTGCATTGCTATTTATTGCATTACGAATTGCGTGAATAACACTTGTTCAACATTAGGCTCTGGCAGCTTTTTTTTAGCCTTGTCATCTTTCTCTTCATCATCCACTTTTTCTGCACTCGCCGCAGTTTCTTTGGCGATTATGCTCTGTATCTCTGCAAGCGCCTCAGTGCGCAATTTTTCTTTGCCTTCGGCAGTTTGCAGCTCATCAAACACCTGACGGCTCAGCAACATAACAAGGCTATTGCGCACCGCAGGCATATGTAATTCAAGTGTTTTTAGCACTGCTTCATCGCGATACATGAGTGTTAACTCAGCCTGTAAAAAGCGCTGGCGGCCATTAACATCATAATTAACGGTAAAGGTTTTTAACGGAAAATAGATCGCTGGTTTGGCAACAGTTTCTACCGCCTCACTGGACTCAGATGCCTCATCATCCCCACCAGACTTATTTCCACCCATCATCTTGGAGACCACAAAAAAAGTCGCACCTACAGAAATAGCAACCAACAAGACACCCAAACCGATAAACATAAAAAGCTTTTTCTTTTTTTGCTTAGCTTCATCGACAGAAGCATCAGCCGCCTGTTCGTCTTTACCTGGTTTCTCGTCTTTTTTTCCAGCGGCCATGTCAAAACTCCGTCACTTTCTTTGGCTAATAGGGTTTGAGCAATAGCTATGCCAGCTATTGCTCACTAAAGCGTAGCAGTGGATTGTTTGTTTGCTAGGTAGAGATGGAAATGAGAGGGATTTTTTTAGCCGCTGCTAAACGAGTTGCTTGTATTACCAACAAGCTGCACAAATATTCATCGCAACCGGATAAATAAGATCTGTAGAGACCTTATTTATCCTTTATAGACGCAGGAACTACTAGGCGTAATGATCAACCAGGCGCTGCTGAACTATTGCACTCATGGCAACGACGGTTTCTTCTTCAGACGCAACATCCTGCGAACCGCCCTGAGCTTTTTGATCCTGTGCATCACCTTGTTGGCGACTAAAGGACTTATCAGAAACATCCACATTAACGAGATTCAGACCTTGTTCGCTAAACATATCGCGCAGACGGTTGAGGTTTTGATCAAGCACTTCGCGCACCACCGCATGGTGGCTGGTAAAACTCACTGTGGCCTGCTCTTGGTTAACGCTTACCCTCACCTGCATTGGGCCTAAATCTTTAGGGTGCAAATTAATTTCAGCGGAACTGACATTCTGTGCCGCTAACCACAATACCTTTTCACCCACCGCTTGGCTCCATTGTGGCTGCCCCACGGGAACAGGAACGGTAGTTTGCACCACAAAATTACGAGCTGCTGGCGATTGTTGATCCGCTCCGCGCATAAAAGAATCTATCAGCGAATTGGTTGCACTGCTTGTACTACTAGAATTGAGTGTTGGCGCCGCCATATCATCTGCGAGGCTAGCATCAGGAGAAACCACGGCTTGTAGGGTTTTTTCAAACGTTGCGGTTGATGCGTTCATCTGCATCTGAGTCGTTATAGCTTCGGAGCTTGCCGTAGCCTTAGTAGCTACAAGATGACTTGTAGATGTCACTTTTGCCGATGCAATAGTTTCTGGTATTGATGGCGTAAGTAAATCTATAACTTCATCAGAAACTTCAGACATTTCAGGCAGAACAATTTGAGACGTTTGGGGTTTTGCTGAAGCCATAACACCGGCCGCTAATACTTGAACATCAACAGGTGTCTCAGTATGAATCCCTTGGTTAACAGTCAAAGCAT
>CAZZEV010000487.1:0-2035 GCA_964653305.1 uncultured Cellvibrionaceae bacterium
ATTAACTTTATGGCGACTTACGCACGCGGCTTGATTTGTTTGACGCTCACACAAGAGCGCTGCAAACAACTCGACTTGCCCTTGATGGTGTCGGACAACAAATCCCAACACACCACGAATTTCACCGTATCCATTGAAGCCGCCGAAGGCGTAAGCACAGGTATATCAGCAGCAGATCGCGCCTTAACCATTCGCGCTGCCGTTCGCGCCAATGCCAAGCCAGCCGACGTTGTTCAACCCGGTCATATCTTCCCCTTGATGAGTCAACCCGGCGGTGTAATGAGTCGTGCGGGTCACACAGAAGCCGGTTGCGACCTTGCCCGTTTAGCCGGTTTTGAGCCCGCAGCCGTGATTGTTGAAGTCATGAATGCCGATGGCAGTATGGCGCGCAGGCCAGATCTTGAGCAATTTGCTGAGCAACATGGCCTAAAAATCGGTACCATTGCCGACCTGATTCACTACCGCGCCACCAAAGAGAAAACTGTTGCCTGTATTAACAGCCGCAAGGTAGAAACGCTCTATGGTGAATTTGATTTGCGCACCTACCGCGATTTGGCGCGTGGCGATTTGCATTTTGTGATGGTGAAAGGTGAAATTACCGCTGAGCCAACACTGGTTCGCGTACACGTGATGGATTTAGCGCGGGATATTCTGAGCTTACAGCGCCCGTCGATTGCGGGTGGCAAAGCATGGTCGTATCAAGAAGCACTTAAGCGTGTCAGCGAGGAAGGCAAAGGTATCGTCTTGCTAATTTGCCACGACGAATCCACCAGCGAAGTTGAAGAAAGTATTGATTGGTTGTTAAGCGGCAAACAACAGCGCCGCAGCCCCGAAGTGTTATACAAACAAGTCGGCACCGGCTCGCAAATTCTGCGTGATTTGGGGGTGCGTAAAATGCGCGTTATGTCTGCACCTATGCGCTACTCAGCTTTGTCGGGTTTTGATTTGGAAGTGGTTGAATACGTTTGTCCTGATGCTTAACCGTCTGGAAAAATTTTTAATTTTTAAAGAGAAAACACTATGAGCAACATTAAAGTTATCGAAGGCGATTTCGCGGCATCAAAAGGCAAATATGCGTTGATCGTTAGTCGTTGGAATAGTTTTGTGGTTGAAAGCCTAAAAGAAGGTGCTTTGGATACTTTGCGTCGTCACGGCATTAAAGACGAAAACATCACTGTTTATTACGCACCGGGTGCATTCGAATTCCCAATTACCGCACAAAAAATTGCTGCAAAAAAAGAGTTCGATGCAATTATCGCCTTGGGTGCCGTAATTCGCGGTGGAACACCGCACTTTGATTATGTTGCAGGTGAATGCGTAAAAGGTTTGGCGCAAGTGTCGTTGAACGCTGGCATCCCCATTACTTTTGGTGTCTTGACTGTGGATTCTATCGAACAAGCCATTGAACGCTCTGGCACCAAGGCTGGTAACAAAGGCGTTGAAGCAGCTTCTACAGCGTTAGAAATGGTCTCGCTGATCGGTAATATTTAAGTCAGTAAAATTTGGTTTTAAATGCAATTTTGTAGGTTGGGTCAGTGGTGGGTTCGCCAAACCTGCTAACCCAACAATACATCGAAATAGTTTTCAAATGATTGCACTGCGCAATCACTGCTCTTTATCAGGTAAATGCAATGACTTCTCAAAATAGTTCTGGCCAAAAAGGCTCAGCTCCCAAAGGTCAGACGGCCGCCACTCGCCGCATGGCTCGTCACTACACCATGCAAGCGCTTTATCAATGGAAAATGGCTGGCTCTAGTATTAATGCTATTGAAGCCGAGTTTCGTGTTGATAACGATATGACCAATGTGGATGTTGAGTACTTCCACGAAATTTTGCACGGCGTGCCTGAGCATTTATCTGAAATAGAAGCTGCTTTCGAACCCTTTTTGGTGGAGCGCTCGCTGATCGAATTAGATCCCGTGACTCAGGCCTTGTTGCGCATGGCAACTTACGAATTGAAATTCCGTATTGATGTCCCCTATAAAGTTGTCATTAACGAAGCTGTTTCGCTCGCGAAAAAATTCGGTGCGGAAGA
>CAZZEV010000488.1:0-423 GCA_964653305.1 uncultured Cellvibrionaceae bacterium
CGGTGGCCGTCGCGGTGGCCCAAGTCGCGGTTCAGATTTACGCTACAACCTTGAGCTCAGTTTGGAAGAAGCTGTAAAAGGCACGACCACACAAATTAAAGTTCCCACCTTGGTGTCATGTAAGGTGTGTGATGGTTCCGGCGCAAAAGCCGGCAGCAAACCAATCACCTGTACTACCTGTGGTGGCCACGGCCAAGTGCGTATGCAACAGGGCTTTTTCTCTGTTCAACAAACCTGCCCCAGCTGTCGCGGGCGCGGAACCATCATTGCTGACCCTTGCAAATCGTGCCACGGTCAAGGCCGCGTAGAAGAAACCAAAACCCTACAAGTGAAAGTGCCTGCTGGTGTAGATACCGGCGATCGCATTCGCTTAAGTGGCGAAGGTGAAGCAGGCGATGCCGGTGGCCCAAGCGGTGATTTGTA
>CAZZEV010000488.1:433-956 GCA_964653305.1 uncultured Cellvibrionaceae bacterium
ATGTGCAAGTTCACGTGCGCGATCACGCCATTTTCAAACGCGAAGGCGCAGATTTGTATTGCGAAGTCCCCATTGATTTTGTGGATGCAGCACTCGGCGGCGAACTGGAAGTGCCAACACTAGATGGCCGTGTGAAACTAAAAGTCCCTGCCGAAACGCAAACCGGCAAGCTCTTTAAATTGCGCGGTAAAGGCGTAACGCCAGTGCGCGGCGGTGGAGTAGGGGATTTGCTCTGTCGCGTGGTGGTGGAGACTCCGGTGAGCCTTACCAACAAGCAAAAAGAAATGCTGCGAGATTTCCAAGCGAGTATGAAAGGCGGGAAGTTCTCGCCCAAACAGTCGAGTTGGCTGGATGGGGTTAAGAAGTTTTTTAATGATTAATTAATCGTTAAATTGTAAACGGGCTGATTGAGAAATCAGCCCGTTTTTTGTTTTTGAGGTGGAAAATGAAGGAATTTCTAGAAAGTTTGTTTGGCGCATATAAAGGCCGCTATCAAAATAAGTTTATTGGTACTTTTGCGTTG
>CAZZEV010000488.1:966-2031 GCA_964653305.1 uncultured Cellvibrionaceae bacterium
GCCCGTTTTTTGTTTGGGGATAATTGAGGGGCTTAATAATGACAATTAGTACAGATGGGATTGATCCAGTTGTTGAGTCAGATGGTGATAAAGCGCATCGTGCAGCGCGCGCTATTATTGGTATGGTGCCTTTACTTAATGGTCCCGCTTTGGAAATTTTTAATTCTTTGATTGAGCCGCCACTAGAAAGGCGAAAAAGAGAATGGATGCTAGAAATAACACTGCTTGTTAATCAAATTCATGCGCAATTGAATTTAGATGTAGAGGCGCTTGCTGAAGATGAGCAATTTATCAGCGTTTTATTGAGGACTAGTCAGATTGCCTTGAGAAATCACCAAAAAGAAAAAATACATTCTTTAAAGGTAGCATTGCTTAATACAGCTAGAAACACTGAATTAACTGACGATCAACAGTTTATTTTTTTAAATATGTTAGATAGTTTTACTGTTTCTCATGTGAAGATACTTGAATTTTCTGCAGGTGGGTATTGTTGGACTCCGAGTAATGGAGCATCAAGTCATGATTTTTTATTGCTGTTTACAAGGGCGCTGATTAGTGAGTTTCCCGAGTTTGAGAATAAAACGGATTTAATATTTCAAATCGTTTCAGAGCTTGAATCTAAAAAGCTTTTGCAAATATTTCGCATTCAAAAATTACAAGTTTTTTCCAATAATGAAGTATCTATAATGGGCGTTTCTGAATGGGGGCAACTTTTTTCTTTTAAGCCAGCTAAACATCATAAATTAGATGTAGCGGCTAATATAAACTATGCGTCGCTTCCGACGGATCTGGGGCTGCATTTTTTAAATTACATAATGTGTGATGAATGATTTTTTATGCAAACGCTTGCAGTAGGTAGGTTGGGCAGCCATGCCCAACATTCTCTTGTGATTGAAAATGGCTTTCGCTTCCTGGCGAGTCACTTTTCTTTGCTTCGCCAAAGAAAAGTAACCAAAAGAAAGGCGACCCCAAATCGTTCGTGTTTCCTGCGCGTTTCGGAAAATTCACGCCGTTCCGGTGCGACATCCCTGTCGCATCGTCACTAAAACGCACGTCCTGTGCGTT
>CAZZEV010000489.1:0-419 GCA_964653305.1 uncultured Cellvibrionaceae bacterium
AGCAGAATCAACCAGCAAGGGCTTTGGAGTAGGAGTTAAAAACGTGACTGAGCGTTTAACGTTGCTTTACGAGGGCAATGCAAGCTTCAAACTAAAGCAAGAAGATCAAGAGGTGATTGCCGAAATCACACTCCCCTTAGAGTACCGCCAATGAAAACAATGATTATTGAAGATTCACGCTTAGCCAGAGCAGAGCTACGCGAGCTGTTACAAGCCCACCCCAGTATTGAAATATGCTGCGAGGCCGAGAACCCGCGAGATGCACTTCCAATTATCGCCAAAGAGCGGCCCGAATTGTTGTTTTTGGATATTCATATGCCGGGGAAAAATGGATTCGAACTCTTAGAGGATTTAGATTACGAACCAAAAGTGATTTATAAAATTTATTTTTCGCGGTGCCTATTACCATAGCTTTTTTT
>CAZZEV010000489.1:429-2026 GCA_964653305.1 uncultured Cellvibrionaceae bacterium
AAAGTGATTTTTATTACCGCGCATGCAGATTATGCGCTTCGCTCCTTTGAATTTGACACAGTGGATTATTTACTTAAACCCATTTCAGCAGAACGTCTTAAACGCGCAATTGATAAGTTACAAGCCGAAAAAATATCAACAAATTCACATCATATATTGGATGTTCAGAGTCAGGTTTTACTGCGCGATGGCGACACCTGCCATTGGGTTTGCCTGAGTGACATTCGCTATTTCGATAGCTATGGCAACCACACCTATGTCATATGGAACGAGAAAAAAACGCTTATTTATCGTTCACTAAGCAAAATAGAAGAACGCATTCCCGCTCCAATTTTCTTTCGTGTAAACCGCCAACAAATTGTAAACATTGGCCATGTGAGCAGCGTTGAACCTTGGATTAACGGAGGCTATAGGTTGGAACTCAAAAACGGCGAGCATATTGAAGTATCGCGGCGCCACACATCACGGTTTAAAGAAATGTTTAGCCTTTAATTTACCCCAATGAGGGAAACAAACCTTTCAAACCACCCGCAATAAATTCAATTGCAATCGCCGCAAGTAATAGCCCCATAATTCGCGTAGACATCGCAATGGATTTGGCAGTGATATGTTTTGACAACCACGGCATCGCCAATAAGGTTAACCATAAACATACACACACACTGGCGATCGCGGCGAAAATTAACAACATATGCTGCCAATCGCTAGATTCATGCGCATAGACGATCACAGTGCTGATTGCACCGGGCCCAGCCAACAATGGAATGGTGAGCGGAACCAAAGCGACAGTTTCATCCTCCTCAAGTGAACTCACCTCTCCAGGTTTGGTCAAGTTGGATTGCAACATAGAAAGCGCCATCAGCAACAATATCAATCCGCCCGCACAACGAAACGCATTAATACTGATGCCCAATACACTCAGTATCCACTCACCTAACACCAGCGACACAATCAGAACACTAAATACAGAAAGCACGGTTAATCGAATAGTCGCGCGTTTAACTTTGGGCGATTGACGGGCAGTTAGAATGAGAAAAATCGGAATTGCCCCAAGCGGATCGACAATCGCTAACAGACCAATAAAAAATTGTGAGTATTCGGCAAACGACAGCATAGATATTCTCACTCAGAGGAAATTACTTCGAGTGTAGCAGCTCGATAGGTGGAAAAGTTTGTTGGGAGAAATGAAAAAACCTCAGAAAATGTTTCCGAGGTTCTTTCGATGAGATGTCTTAATCAAACGAACCGAACCGTATCATCCCCCAGCCTTACTCAACGTCTTTATTTCTTGCCAAAAGCTTCGCTCGTCAATGGCTTTTCTACGCAATTGCTGTAGTTCAATATTGCTGAATAATCGGCCATGTTTTACAACGGCAGCGGGCTGCTCAAGCGTCGCTAAATGTTCAATAGGATTTTGTTCCGACAATATTAAGTTGGCGTCATAACCCACGGCAACTTGCCCAAATTGAAATTCTTTATCCAACGCTTTAGCCGCATTCATAGTTGCTGCACGAAGAACTTCTATTGTGGGAAGCCCTGCTTGTTGCATTAACGCCATTTCAGTGTGCGTGGCAAGACCGTGAGGCGATAACAACTC
>CAZZEV010000490.1:0-2011 GCA_964653305.1 uncultured Cellvibrionaceae bacterium
ACTTAACCCGCGAGCTTTCGCTGCCATGGGCACCAAACTGTGGCTCGTCATACCGGGCAAAGTATTTACTTCCAGTAAATAAAAGTTCATGGCTTTATCGGCCATCACATCAACTCGCCCCCAACCTTCACAACCCACAGCATCAAATGCAGCTAGCGCAAGTTGTTTTAGTTCAGCTTCCTTTTCTGCGTCCAATCCGCAAGGGCAAATGTAGCGAGTATCATTGGCAATATATTTCGCATTGAAATCGTAAAAAGTATGATCCGTTTCCAGCTTGATTGGTGGTAAAGCTTCACCGTCCAGAATTGCTACTGTAAATTCGCTGCCAACAATTAACCGCTCTGCGATAACACTGCCGTCATACTTCGCTGCATTTTGAAAAGCGTCAGCCAACTCTTGCGCAGTTTTTACGCGCGCCATACCAATACTTGAACCTTCATGGGCTGGCTTAACCATAACTTCGCCACCTAAATCGGCGAGCACTTTTCCCCAATCATTCGCTGCATTCAAAACAGCAAAATCCGGCGTTGATAAATTCACGCCGCGCCATAGTTGTTTAGTCCGCAATTTATCCATAGCCAAAGCCGATGCTTGCACACCGCTGCCGGTAAAAGGAATATTCAAATATTCAAGCACCGCTTGAATACGACCATCTTCACCGCCAGCACCATGTAGTGCTAAAAAAGCGCGATCAATCTTGGCAGCCTGAATATCGGCAATCGCATTAACACCCACATCAATCGCAACATGTTCGATGCCCGCCTCTTCAAGTGCAGCCACAACCGCAGCGCCACTTTGCAAAGAAATTTCGCGCTCAGAGGAGGTTCCGCCCAACAAGACGCCAACGCGACCAAGTTGTTGTTTCAATTCATCACTTACTGGTAATTTTACGGGTTGCATTTACGTCAATACCTCACTGCAAATTTCGTTTTGCTAATTCCGGCGATAAAACACCGACATTGCCTGCACCTTGGGTAATCACAATGTCACCCGCGCGCACTAAATCTTTAATAATGTCTGGCACACCATCAACGCTTTCTACAAAAATCGGTTCGATAATTCCTCGCGCACGAATACTGCGGCACAAATGGCGGCTATCCGCACCGGGAATTGCATCTTCTCCCGCGCTATAAACCTCTAACAAAATTAACGCATCGACGGTGGATAACACATCCACAAAATCTTCGTATAAATCACGAGTACGTGTGTATCTATGCGGCTGGTAAACCATTACCAATCTGCGATCTGGCCAACCATCGCGAACTGCGCGAACAATCGCTTGCACTTCACGCGGGTGATGACCGTAATCGTCAACCAACATTGCCTCGCCAGTTCCGACAGGGAAGTTACCGTAAACTTGAAAACGACGACCAACACCTTGAAAGTTTTCCAAACCTTGTTGAATTGCCTCATCACTCAAACCTTCATCGGTAGCAACGGCAATTACCGCAGTAGCATTCAACACATTGTGAATACCAGGAATGTGTAAACGTATGTGCAAGGGCTTTTCATAGCCGGGGCGAATCACATCAAACTCAGAATGCATTTGTGATTGCTTAACATTTATTGCACGGAAGTCGTTACCTTCATTTAAACCATAGGTCAAAATGGGGCGCGAAATATCGGGCATGATGTCGCGAATCACAGGATCATCGCCACACAAAACCGCAAGGCCGTAAAACGGCAAGTTGTGTAAGAATTCTATAAAGGTTTTTTTCAGCTTAGAAAAATCACCGCCATAGGTTTCCATATGGTCAGCATCGATATTGGTGACAATCGCAACCATGGGTTGCAAGTGTAAAAATGACGCATCGCTTTCATCCGCTTCCGCCACTAAATATCGACTCGCCCCTAATTGCGCATTGGTACCTGTACTATTTACCAAACCACCAATAATAAATGTCGGGTCTTGATCTGCCGCTGCAAGTATTGATGCCATTAAACTCGTAGTTGTAGTTTTACCGTGCGTACCCGCTACCGCAATACCGTGGCGATAACGCATTAACTCGCC
>CAZZEV010000491.1:0-2011 GCA_964653305.1 uncultured Cellvibrionaceae bacterium
CACAGAACCGCACCACCACCATAAATTCCTCGCCGCCCCAGCGCACAATGTAATCGGTCTCGCGAAACACCGACTTTAATAAACCCGAAAACTGCTTTAAAAGTGCATCGCCAGCATTGTGGCCATAGGTATCGTTTACCATTTTAAAATGGTCTATGTCGATAATCATAAAAATCATATCGGCATTAAGTGTTTTTTGGCCGGAGTTTTTCGCCGATTCATATTTGCGCGAGCATAGCACCAGATCACTGTCGATATTTTTGATGAGATGACGACGGTTGCTAAGGCCCGTTAATTGGTCGGTAAAACTCGTTTGTTCCAATCGAGTGTTCTGCATTTTCAGCACTTCAAGCATTCGCGCCTTGGATACCGCCGAAACCGCGTGGATTTGCAAGCGCCCTAGGGCCTGCAACATTTTAGGGTCAAATTGCCCAGAACCACTTTGATTAACTAATGCCAGGAGCGCCGTTAAACGGCCTTCGATGCGAATTGCCACAACCAAAGCCGCATCGATGTCGTTCGAGTGCACCATAAAAATGGGGTAATCTGACTTTTGCAGGACAAATAAATCCGTAGCCGCACAACAGCGGGCAACCGCAATGGCGTCTATATCACCTCTAATTTCACAGATGGAATCATTACGATTATGAACGGAAATTAATTTAAATTCGTTGTGGGTTTCATCCAACAACCAAAAGGCACCCAAGTCGGTGGTATCAAGCAAGCCGATGGATTCTTGCAACATTATGTCCACCAAGCCATCGATGGTGGTTTGTTGGTTAATTAGGTTAACAATGTTATTAATGGTCTCAAGAGCGCGGTTTGCCTCTTTAATAGTGTTGGTGCGCTCTTCAACAATTTTCTCCAAATTACGGGTAATACGCGAGAGATCCAGATGGGTTTTTGTACGAGACAAAAGCTCCGGCTTGGAGACTGGCTTGGTTAAAAAATCATTACCGCCTACGCCAAAACCCGTTAATAAATCAGTGGCGAAATGTTTAGCGGTGATAAAGATTATTGGCAGATCTTGGCGCTGGCGGATTTTACGGATGCGCTGGGCGGTATCATAGCCAGTCATTTTGGGCATCATGACGTCCAAAAGAACAAGGTCAATAGAGAAATCCTGCATAACCGCATTAATTGCATCTTCGCCATTAATTGCTTCCGTAAAGCGATATTGGCTTGAACCCAACTGACTGATGAGCACTTGGCGGTTAATGGTGTCATCATCAACAATTAAAAGATGAGGTTTAAAGCCACTAGGGTCTTTGCCTTCTTCCACGCTCTCTAATTCAAGTGGCACCACAGGAGCTGCCGACTCGATAACCGAGCGCAACCGTGTGTCGTTGGGGCGCTGCTCATCCTGCTCTAAATCACTTTCGGCAACTGGCAAATTAAACGTAAATTCAGAGCCCTTACCTAAGGTTGATTTAACTGTGATGGCACCGCCGTGCAGCTCCACAAGATTTTTAGTAACGGCAAGGCCAAGGCCGGTGCCTTCAAATTCGCGGGTGGCATCGCCCTTCACCTGGGAAAATGAATCGAAAATACTCACTAAATCGGTTTCAGGAATACCAATACCGGTATCGGACACCGTGATATAAACACAATTATTTTCCTCATAGGCGCTGATACGCACATGGCCTTGGAGGGTAAATTTAATGGCATTGCCTATGAGGTTATAAAGTATCTGTTCTAAGCGCTCTTCATCGGCGGCGACTCTAGGTAAGCTCTCATTAAGTTCACAAAATACCTGTAAATTTTTCTTGCGCGCCAACGGCAGTGTCATGCTAACCACGGAATTGGCAAGGTTAACGACATTTATGGAGCGCAGACGCAAATCAAACCCTTTGTGCCGCATACGGGAAAAATCTAATATATCGTTGACCAAATTGGACAATCGGCGGCCGCTTTGCGCGATCATTTGCAACTGGGAGAGCACCCGAGGGCCAAGTTCTTCTGCATTATCATCCACCAAAGCTTCGGCAATACCAATAATGCCATTTAGCGG
>CAZZEV010000492.1:0-2002 GCA_964653305.1 uncultured Cellvibrionaceae bacterium
CACCGCCCATATCTTTACGTAGCGCGACTATAGGTTCGACCGCGGTTACGCGGCTATCAGATTCAGAGTAAACCGCTAAGGCAGAATCCACCAACCACGGGGTTTTTTCTTCGGCATGGGCCGCACCTGCAAGCAAGCTACTGCTCGCGGCCGCCAGCGCCAAACGCACGGAATTAGGCTTGTTGATTAGTTGCATCCGCAGCCACCTCCGCCGAAACCTCTGCCACCGGCAGAGGCTTCTTTACTGAAGTAGGTGTGATCATCGGCCGCTGTTTCCAACGGGTAGCCGTTGGGTTGCATGGATTTTTTAGCGAGCAAATCGCGCTCCCACGGCTTTACTCCGAGGTTGGAGCAGCTGCTTAAGAGACTTGCGCCAATTAAAAGCGCGCAACATTTGAGTTTAATCGACATAAGAAATGGTCTCGTGTGATTTAAAAATTGACTCGGTGAGGGATCGAATGAAACATCTGCACTCAGTTCGCAGCTTCATTGAGCAAGGTCTGAATTTCCTGCTCGTATTGGCCGCGTTTTTCGTGATGGTAACCAATATGTTTAAAACGCGGTTTGCCATCGCGCCCTATGATGTAAGCGCTTGGCATTCCAGCGACTTTGAATTCGGTTGCCAATTGACCGGCGGGGTCGAACACAATCTTAAAGTTGGGGGAAAATTCTGAGAGGAATGTATCCGCGAGGTTTTTTTCTTGATCTACATTTACTGCAATAATCACTAGGCCGTCTTTACCTTTGGCTGCTTGCAGCTCTTTCATCCACGGAAAGGATTGGCGGCACGGGCTGCACCAAGATGCCCAGAAATCGATATAGACAACTTTACCTTTGTAAGCGGCAAGATTGAGTTCATCGGCAAAGCCCATGGAGCTGATAACAATAAAACTAAGCGTGAGAACTTGAAGTAAACGCTTGAGCATGGATGAATCCTCATAAATAGATCTTCCACAAAAAAGTGGCACTTTCACAGTCTAGACCTGCAAAAATTAAGGCATCCTTAAATCAACGTTAAATATTTTGCTTAAGTCTCCACCCATAACAAATGTGCTGCACTCGCTATGAACACTTGGATGGCCTTAACGCTCACTTTGTTCGGGTTTTTTAGCGGGTTTATAAAGTGATGTAAGGCTCTGTAAATATGAGTAAAAAACAACTTTTAAAGTCAAGTTTACTCAACAATAAAAACCCTCTGCGTACTCTACGGCGTTTTCGTTGCAAATGTATTTATGTGTGACGTACATATTGTGCAGCTTGGGTTCTAGTCTAATAAATAAGAGGATTTTATGAATATAACAATAGCGAGGCTCGGCATGGTAGGTTTATTGACAATGTTTTGTTCGGCGGGGGTCTTGGCAAAGCCGGTAGGGCAATTTGCAGAGCACCTAGATATTGGTGCAGTAAAACATTCAGGTTCTGCGATTTATGATGCAGTAGATCAGAAGTACACAATCAGTGGTTCCGGTAAAAATATGTGGGCAGGCGAAGATCAGCTGCAGTATGTCTATAACCAAATATCTGGCGATTTTATTGTAAGTGCGCAAGTTGCTTTTGAAGGAAAAGGCGTTGATCCGCATCGTAAAATTGGTTGGAATGTACGTTCAAGTTTGGATACCGCATCGCCAAACATTAACACGGCAATTCATGGTGATGGTTTAACTTCTTTGCAATTCCGTGAAAAGTCAGGTGGCGATACTGATCAATATCCCTTGCAAATAAAAACACCGGATGTAATTCAATTAGAGCGTCGTGGCGATGTCTATATTTTCAGTGCTGCAAAAAAAGGTGAGCCATTTCAGGTAACATCGGTATCGCACATCAAGCTCGGCGAAAAAGTATACGTTGGCTTAGCAATGTGTTCGCATAATGCGGATGTAGTGGAGACAGCTACTTTTTCAAATGTACGTATTACAATTCCGGCGGCAAAAGATTTTAAACCCTACAAAGATTATATTGGCAGCAACTTAGAAATTTTGGATTTGAATACGGGAAATAGCCG
>CAZZEV010000493.1:0-1996 GCA_964653305.1 uncultured Cellvibrionaceae bacterium
AAACAGCAACAGCAGATGTCATTGCGCGCCTCACAACATGTAAATACTTGAAACCCTGCGCAATAAAGTACCCACTCAGTGTACCTAATATACAGCTCATAAACGGCGCAAAGTAGAATTCATGCACAATATTCAAATTCATACAGAAAGACATGCCTAAGACATACCGGGTACAGAAAATAATCATAATAACGAAAAGTGGAATCTAACTACCCTGCAGCGTTAATTTACGTGTTGTGTGATTGTAAGTCACTGATGAGTTGCTGGTGATTTTAACGAGCAACAAGGTCAACGAGACGGCTCCTAGCTACCAGCATGTAATAGTGATCACTGTAAAACCCAAATCCATAAGAGTGCCGATAAGAGACATCATTCTCATTGCGACGGGCATAATAAATACAACTTTTATTGGAACCTGACGGGTACCCACTTGTATTAAACCTAAAACAATTAAACCCACCAGTAATCCAAATACCCATTGCGGTGTGTACATTAAAATTTGTGTTATTTTGTCAAAGTTAAATGCAGCCTTCTCACGTTCAACAATCTTTTTAGAAGCATCAATCACTATATTGTTTTCACGCACAAATTCGAGAATGGGCGAAATTAATGCAGCATGTGTTGCAGCTCTATCAACACCAGCGCGATCTTTGCAAAGCGGTACACCCATGACAAGAATGTCGTTATTGCATGCATCCAGAAAAATAAAATGTCCTTCATCACCCGTTAAGAGATGAAACTTGGAATTTTGAATTCCCTTCGCATAACGCGCACCGTGATTTTCCCACGGCAAGAAATCATTATTCTGCGCGCCTACTATGAGTGTTGGTAGTTGGACATTCGCCAAACTTTCTGGCGTTTCGCCATAACCCAGTGTTGGGTCAATCATGATTATTTTTACGCACGCATCTGTGTAAGCGCCGCCAAATTTCTGCACGAAAGCTTCACCGGGTTTAGGCGCGTTGCGAATACCGTAATTACAAGAGTTATCATTTTTTGCCGTTTCTGTTTTGCAAAAACTCCATTTTGAATTGGCTGCGCAGTTTATTAAAGCCCAATCAACTAGATTAGTTTTCAAATAGCATTCAAAGGTTTTGTATTTATTCCAATACTTGACGAAGTCAGTGCATACATTTATCGATTATATCGACATTAATCGAATACTTGCATAAAAGTGCACAGGATTTTTAATAGAAAGATTCGCCAACCTTAAGGTGCGGCAGCAGCCCGCATGTGTGTTTTAAAATCTTCAATATTCAACCAGAGTTCTGGTCGGTCGATAGGTGTTTCTTTTGGCAAAGTTGGGTTTTTTAACTCGAATATAATCCTTGAATCTAGATTGGCATTGTCCATTACCGATTGTACTATAGGGGAGCTGTAAAACAATTTATCAAAACTACTATCGGCAATAGCACGGTTGAAACCCAACTCAAGATCTTGTGCTAACTTTTTATTTTTCTTATTTGTGAATAGATAAAAAGGCATACGATAGACAAGCATAATGTGTGTTTCAGCAGCTAAGGGCAAGCCGGGATGACTAGCAATCTCAGCCCAAGGCTCTTGCACTCCACGCGGAAAGGCATCAAACCTATTACCATCCAGCATATGAAATAAACTTTCGTATTTCATGGCTTTTATAACAGTTAAACCGTTAGCTGCAAGAATTTTTGAATCCGCCCATGTAGTTCCCTGACCAAACTTAAATTGTTTTAAATCGTCAAAATTGCGCACCCTGTTAAAGCGAGCTTGATCACCCTTGCGAATGATAAAAATCCGATGTCCTAAAAGGCCTTTGTAAAGCGGGATACGTATGGGTAAAAGTTTGTCTTCCAACTCCTGGTCTGTTGCGGTCCACATGATATCCATATTACCCGCAGCCACTTCTTCCAAAGAACGAGCTTGGGTGTAAGTGTTTGAATCTATTAACTCGATCTTGTAATTATTTTCAATTTTGCTCAATGCAAGTTTTGCCATGGCTACTGCATAGTTACCATTG
>CAZZEV010000494.1:0-1989 GCA_964653305.1 uncultured Cellvibrionaceae bacterium
ACTTAAAATCACCACACCCAATGGAAAGTTAAGCGCACTTAACCTAGGTGATTCCAGCCAGCTCACCGTTGGGCGCAAAGTACTCGCCATCGGCAATCCCTTCGGCTTAGATGCAACCCTCACAACCGGTGTAGTCAGTGCACTTGGGCGCGAAATCGTATCACCCAACCAACGCAAAATAGGCAATGTAATTCAAACTGACGCGGCCATTAACCCCGGTAACTCAGGGGGCCCACTACTCAATTCTCAAGGGCAACTCGTTGGCGTAAACACCATGATTTACAGCCCCAGCGGTGCCAGCGCTGGTATTGGTTTTGCGATACCCGTTAATACCGTAAAAGATGTAGTGCCGCAGCTCATTAAAAATGGGCGCATCATTCGCCCAGTGATGGGTTTTGAAGCCGCGCCCGAACAATGGGCACTGCAAAGCGGTATTGAAGGCTTGCCCATTTTGCGCGTCTTTAACAATTCGCCCGCACAGGAAGCTGGCTTACAAGGCGTATCGCGCAACAACTGGGGGCAATTAGTCTTGGGCGATGTGATCGTGGCTATTAATGGCAAACTCACGCCCACTAACGATGCCTTTATGAACATTATGGAAAACCACAAACCGGGTGATCGTGTAGAAATACAATTTGTACGCAATGGCAAAGTGCAAAAACGCTCACTCATTCTTGCTGCGCCACCAGTCAATCAACCCTAATTTTTAGTTTAAAGGACTCGCATGCTGACCACTGATTTACGCACAACGGATATTCCTGAAAATGGCAGCAAGGGGTTTGAATGCAATGGCGAAAAATATTTTGCGGTCAAAAAAGAGGGCAAACTTTATGTCTACAAAAACTCCTGCCCGCATATAGGCGTAGCACTGGAATGGGTTGAAGATCAATTTTTAGATAGCAGCCAGAGCATGATTCAGTGCGCCAACCACGGCGCACTGTTTGTGATTGAAAGCGGGGCTTGTGTTGCGGGGCCTTGCAGCGGGCAGAAATTAACGGCTGTGAAATTTAAAGTGGTCGATGATGTTATTTGCCTGCAATTACAACCGTAGGTTGGGGTAAGCTTGCGCACCCCAACATTCGTACTCGCAGCTAGCACAAGATTAATTAAGAACATTCCACATCTGGCTCTACGGTTTGAGCCGTAAGATGATCATGTTGGGCATCGTTCCTCAGCCCAACCTACAACACATTAATAAGTGACACCAATGAGTCACAGATATTCGTTATCTCAAATACTTAGTAAACATCCGTAAATAAGCTCACTTCAAACATGCAGATACTTTAGATTCTGCACCTTACAAAACAATAGGACTCCACCATGAACAATTTCAGCTTTCACAACCCCACCAAAATCGTTTTTGGCGAAGGCCAAATCAGCGCAATTACCGATTTAGTACCGGCCAATGCACGCATTCTTATTACCTATGGCGGCGGTTCGATTAAAAAGAATGGCGTTTACGATCAAGTGATTAAAGCGCTGGAAGGTAAAACCTTTTTTGAATTCTCTGGCATTGAACCCAACCCGCATTACGAAACCTGCGAGAAAGCGATTGCGTTGATTAAAGAAAAAAATATAGATTTCTTATTAGCGGTTGGCGGCGGCAGCGTGGTTGATGCCACCAAATTAATTGCAGCTGGTGTTAATTTTGACGGCGAGCCGTGGGACATTCTAGCCAAGAGCGCACCTGTCACTAGTGCTTTGCCAATTGGCTGCATACTTACCCTGCCCGCTACTGGCACTGAAAGTAATGGCAACTCGGTCGTTACCAAAGCAGCTACTCACGAAAAACTCGCGTTCAGCAGCCCATTGGTTTATCCACAATTTTCAATTCTTGATCCGACCACTACTTACTCATTACCACCACGTCAAATTTCAAACGGCGTTGTGGATGCCTTCGTACACATCATGGAACAGTATTTAACTTACCCAGTGGATGCCAAAGTACAAGATCGTTTTGCAGAAGGTTTGTTGTTAACCTTAATTGAA
>CAZZEV010000495.1:0-1985 GCA_964653305.1 uncultured Cellvibrionaceae bacterium
AGGCATCGCTGTACATTGGGCGCGGGCCAGGTGGGCCATCGCAGGTTGCACCGGCGGCTATGGCAGCATCGTAAAATGCATTGACCTGCACTTTAGAGCTTGCAACAAAACCAATATGAAAACCATTGCCTAGGGTGGCTGGGTTTCCATCAATTGGGGTTTGCACCCAAAACTCTGGAAATTGTTTTCCGTAACACATAGCGCCGGGGTATTCCATAAAAACGCGAATACCCAACGTTGATAATACACGGGTATAAAACGCACAGGCTTGCTCATATTGGTTAGTACCAATTGATAAGTGCGAAATAATTGAAGGATTTTCGTTACTCATTGTCGTCTCCTTAAAATGTAATCTTATTGAACAATTAGATGATCGTTTTTATCAAACACCCAAACGTCTTCATGATCTACTTCAAACAAATGGCCATCGGGATCGCGAAAATAACCCGCCGTACCCCATTGGGTTTTGGTGGCGGGTTTTACCAAGGTACCGCCCGCCTCAACGGCACGCGCTAATGTCTGCGCAACTTCATCTGCTGGGCGCGCGCTGCCAACCTAGGGCTTCGTAAAACGCAGCTGATTTTACAACGTCATTCACCCCCAATAAAATAATATGCAGGCGCTGTTTTAGTTGCGGTGATGCTTGAGTCATAGTTTTTTCATCCTTCGTTAATGTTGCTTTTTGAGTCGCAGTTTTATTGTCTGCCGCAAAAACGGTGAGTGTAGCGATTAATAAATAAAGTGTTAGTAAGGTTTTTAGCATTAAGCTGCTCTCGCATAATTAATCAGCGCTTGGGTTTGCACAGCAGCATCTTTAATTTGGTTTTCGCCAATAATTTTGCGCCATACGAAACCGAGCAAACCCCAAATCTGTAATTCCATGTGAATATGAGTTGTGTCACCAACTTGTACATATTTGTGTATGGTGCGCATTTTTGCGAGCGGTAAATGCGCTACATCGATCACTTCAAAGGGCCACATTTTTTCGATGGTGATTTTTACGGCAGGGCCACCTTTGGGTTTAAGCATAAATTCGCTGCCAGTTTTTGCTTCGCCCATTAATTGAGTGTGCTCAATGCCGTCATCCCATTTATTCCACGCATTAAAATCTGTTATTGCCTTGTAAAGTTTTTCTGCTGGAACATCGGTTGTTGTTTGAAAGTTTGCTTGCCACATAAATTTTCTCCTTATACGAGTGATAATTGCAGCATTGAAGGCTGCGGTGATGAAATACTGAATGAATTACGTTCTGAAAATTGTTGTTCGCTTAGCATCTGTTCGGCAATCAATTCAAAATCCGCTTGCGGGATTTCTATATGACCAAAGCGAAATGCGTAGCCCCAGCGGCTTTTATTTTGAATAAAGTTGAGTTGATGTATCAGCGGGCGAATATCCGCAGCTTGCGCTGCTAGAAATTCAATATCGCGCCGAAAGGGAATAAAACCCGGTGCCATCTCAAATGAATAAACCTCGTCACCTATTACGCGACCAATTGCAGTGAACTGCTGACAGGCATCGTCGCCACCAAATAGCTCTTTGGGCGAGTAATAGATAATCCAATCACCCCGCTCCATGCGTTTAAGTGGTTGCGCCTTCCCGTGACAGAGCTGACAAAAACCGCCGCTCACGCCACGCGCCACATGTTCTTTTGATGCCACGCCTACCCAATAGCGCATAGTTTTGTCTCCTTCGTTTGCGATGGCGCCATACTAATGGCAGCTACTGCCAAATAGTGTCAGTAGGGTTTATGACTTTTCTGCACTATCCCACTCCACCATTACATCAACAAAATATAATTTAAATATTGCTAAATTAGAATATTCTAATATAATAAAAATCAGATGGCCAAATCAGGAACCACATTCATGACCACAGAAAGTACATCGCCTTCAAGCGCATCTCCACTGGATGAAATGCAAATACACGCTGGCCAAGCGGCCAATCTTCTCAAGGCCTTGGCCAACGAAAATCGCTTGATGATTATG
>CAZZEV010000496.1:0-1669 GCA_964653305.1 uncultured Cellvibrionaceae bacterium
TATCGGCAGCGGCAACACGGGATTTTTTGTTTTCATCGATCACCGCGTGCAAGTCGTCCACTGTGTACAAATACACATCGTCCAACTCGCCTACCTGCTCTTCAATATCGCGCGGCACTGCGATATCCAACATAAACATAGGTTTGTGTTTGCGCTTTTTGAGCGCACTTTCTACCGCGCCTTTACCGAGTAATGGCAACTGACTGGCGGTAGATGAAATCACAATATCCGCACGGTGCAAATGCTCGGGAATATCGGCGAGCAAAATCGCTTCACCGTTAAATTCGCGCGCCAAACGTTGAGCGCGATCCAGCGTGCGGTTGGCAACGATGATGCGATGAATGCCGTGCTGCGCTAAGTGGCGCGCAACCAATTCGATCGTTTCACCGGCGCCAATTAAGAGCGCTGTATCTTGTTTTAAATCCGAAAAAATTTGCTGCGCCAAACTCACGGCAGCGTAGGCAACGGACACGGGGTTTTCGCCAATCGCTGTTTCAGTGCGCACGCGTTTAGCGATACTAAACACTTGCTGGAACGTAGTGTGCAGTTCGCCACCTACCGTGCCCGCTTCACAGGCAACCGCATAGGCTGATTTCATTTGACCAAGAATTTGCGGCTCGCCAAGCACCAAAGAATCCAAACCGCCTGCCACTTTCATCATATGGCGCACTGCTTCATCGCCCTCATAGCAGTAATAGCAATGGGCTAATTCATCGGCTTTGATATTGGTGTGAGCCACTAACCACGCGGTTAATTCATCTAACTCGCGCTCACTTTTGGCGTAAATTTCGGTGCGATTACAGGTGGATAAAATCGCCACCTCAGTCAAACCTGCTTGCTCAACTGCCGATTTCAGCGACGACTCCACCACCTCTGGCGCAAACGCCATACGCTCGCGAACTGACAGCGAGGCGGTGGTGTGGTTAATGCCGAATGCAAGTAGAGTCATAAAAGGTCGAAAAATCAGGGCTATGAAAGCAAAGGGCGGTATTGTCCGGCTCTAGCCGGACTATGACAAGGGGGAATTAACTGCCAAGGGTAAAAACCCGCAGAGACTCTACAGCACTCGTCATACCCGCGCAGGCGGGTATCCATGTTTTTAGGAGCTGGATGAGCTGCGCTGGTCTACGGCCCTCGCCTACGCGAGGATGACGATGAATAAGTTAAATCTCCGTATCCTTCGCAAACAAGTCTTTCAGCTCTTTACGCCCCTCCTCCACTACCTTCGCTAACGCGGTTGCATCGTTTTTCACCCTAGCCGACTTTCTCAGAATTTCTTCATCGTGCTCACGGAAGAGATCTATCGTATTTTGCGATTGCCCCTCGGTAAAGCCCAGCTCCAACAGGGTTTGCATGGCCGCCACCAAGCTCGACTCGTACATCTCTCGCACTGGCATGGCTACCCCTAAATCCACCAGCTGATAAGCGTGGTTACGGTCGCGAGCGCGCACAATTAACGAAACATCTGGAAACCGCTCTTTCACTTGACGCACTATTTTTAGCGAATCTTCCACACCGTCAGCCGCGACTACTAATACTTTGGCATCGCGAATACCCGCAGCCTCTAACAAATCCAGGCGCGAGGGATCGCCATAGTGGCTCTCTACCCCAAATTGCTTTAGGAACTCGATGTGATCAGATCGGAAGAGGTCGTGTAGGGAAAGAGTGT
>CAZZEV010000496.1:1679-1981 GCA_964653305.1 uncultured Cellvibrionaceae bacterium
CGGCATTTTTATCAAGCGCGTTATAGGGGATGTTATTGGCAGTAAGAATACGACCAACAATCTGCCCAAAGCGACCAAAGCCGGCGATGATCACCTCCGGCTTATGCTCACTGGGTTTTTCAAGAGCAGTAACAGATTCTTGATGGCGCGCCATATCCGCTAGGGCTTTTTCTTGCAGGGTGAGGCGGCGAATCAAGCGATCAAACAAAATCACTAACGGGCCGGTGAGCGCCATAGAAATACCCACCACCAGCACAACATAGTTAGTCACATCAACGGGTAAGAAACGCAGGTCTTCAGCA
>CAZZEV010000497.1:0-1972 GCA_964653305.1 uncultured Cellvibrionaceae bacterium
GGTATTGACCTTGAGCGGCGCGTTCAATCGCTTCAATATGTTTTACCGAAATTAATGCATTGCGGTGAATACGAATAAAGCGGCCGGCGAATTCTTCTTCCAATTCTTTTAGGGTTTCATCTAACAGGTGTTCGCCGTTACGGTGAAAGACTGTGACGTATTTGTGATCAGCCACGAAATAGCGAACATCGTCCAGTGGAATTAATTCTATGCCGCGTCGGGTTTTTGCACTGATGTGGGTGCGTGAATTTTTATTTTCAGGTGCAGGTGTTTGCGCGGCAGCGCGTTGCACTTTATTTAATTTTTGCGCTTTGTTGAGTGCGTCTTGTAATTGCTCGGCTTTGATGGGTTTTAATAAATAGCCGATTGCATCTGTGCCAAAAGCATCGAGTGCGTATTGGTCAAATGCGGTACAAAAAATTATCGCGGGTGGGCAATCCAGTTCGCTAATTTCGTGGGCAAGAGTGAGGCCGTCTTTGCCCGGCATGCGCACATCGAGTAATACAATATCGGGATCGTGTTCGTTGATGGCAAGTAATGCGGAATCGGCGTTATCAGCTTCTGCAATCACGTTGTGTTCTTCTAATTTTTCGATCATGCGTACCAAGCGTTGGCGGGCAAGGACTTCGTCATCGACAATTAAAATTTCCATCTTGTTATTCTCACTTTTGTAGCGGGCAGAAAATATAGGTGGTGAACACGCCGTGTTCTTCGCTGGAGGATAGGCGCGCGCTATCGCCGTAGTGTACTTGCAAACGGTGGCGAATATTATCCAGCGCCATATGGTTATGGCGATCTTGTGATGGCGTTTGCGCTTGTGGCGGCGACTTCTTAACGAGCGGATAGGGGTTGGTGATCGCAATCATCAATTGATTTTTAGCTTGGGATATTTTGATGGTGACCGTACCGCCATTGGGCATAGGCTCAATGCCGTGGAAAATAGCATTCTCCACGAGGGGTTGCAGCATGAGGCTGGGGATTTTTATATCCTCGCTGAGCGCGCCAATTTGCCAATCTACAGTGAGGCGCTTGCCCATCCGCAGTTGTTCGATTTCCAAATAGCGACGGCAGAGGGTGACTTCTCGGTCGATAGGAATCAGCGTAGGCTCGGCGAGGCTGGCGCGAAATAATTCTGCCAAGTCTTCGATAACACGCTCCGCTAAATTTGGGTCTGAACCAATCAAACTGGCGATACTGTTCATGCTATTGAATAAAAAATGTGGGCGAATCCGCGATTGCAAAGCTTGAATACGCGCATGCAGTTCGGCTTGCTGTTGATTGCGCAATTGTTGTTGTAGGTACAAATAGCGCAAGGTAATGCCGGATAAGATCGCAGAGGTTAGTAAGTTGCTGCACAGTTGCCATAGATTCAGCCGAAGGCTTTGCGCGGTTACCATCATGCCACTGGCAAAGGCTTGTAATAGCAACTGGCCGAGAATCGACATAACGAGCGTGGTGATTAATACCGCGCCATAAGATGCCAGCCCTGCTTGGGTTGGCGTCTGTGTACGCAACCAAGGGCGCATACGGCAAATCGCATAGGCACTGATTAGGCTGATCCACTGAATTTGGAAAGAGTAGAGCGCGAGTAGATCCCAGCTGAAGGTGGGTAGGAACGAGGCGTTGAGCGTCAATAAAACCGCAATTAACTCGGCAACCAATACCAAGAGCAATACCGATTGCGGGTTGCAAAGGTTAGGTAAAAAATCGTTATTGATGCCTTTATTCTTGGTTTTAGTCACGTCTACTTGGCTCCAGAGCCGATGAAATGAGGCTATAATGCCCGACTTTTTACAATTCCTGTTTTACTATTCTCGCGGAACACATCACATGAGCCAAAACGATCAGCCCATCAAACCTTGGGGCGGCCGCTTTACTGAAGCGACTGATGCCTTTGTTGAGCGCTTCACTGCCTCCATCGGCTTTGATTATCGCCTTTATCACCACGACATCAACGGCTCTATTGCCCACG
>CAZZEV010000498.1:0-1962 GCA_964653305.1 uncultured Cellvibrionaceae bacterium
GCAAGCCTTCCCGCCTTTGCGACCATGGAAGAAGCCCTCAGCGATTTTAAAAAGGGCAACTACCGTGCCGCGATTAAAGAGCTGAATAGCCTTGGCGATGCTGGAAATATGTCGGCGCAAATTATGCTGGGTGCGCTCTACAACAAAGGCGGTGCTGTTGAGCGTAACGATAAAATGGCAGCAAGCTGGTTTGAAAAAGCCGCTAATCAAGGCAATGCCGAGGCCCAATATCAGTTGGGCCACCTCTACGAAAACAGCCAATTACCCAAAGATTATAAGCTTGCCGCCAACTGGTATCACAAAGCCGCACAACAAGGATCGGTAAAAGCCCAAGCACGTCTCGGTGTTTTTTATGGTGAAGGAATGGGTGTAAGCAAGAACACTAACGAAGCCTTATTGTGGTCGGGTAAGGCGGCACTCCAGGGGAACGTTGACGCACAATTCTGGCTTGGGCTTCTGTATAAATTGGGAGATAGCATTCCTCAAAACGATACCCTAGCACGCGGCTGGCTAACAAAAGCAGCAGCGCAAAGTCACCCCAATGCGCTACTTCTTTTAGCGGGAATGTATAAAGAAGGCGAAGGGGGCCCCAAAGACCCCATTTTGGCTTATGCATTGAACAAACTCGCCATCGCCTACAACACCGATATGATGCAAAACGCGATAAACCTGCGGGAAGACCTTGTTGATCAGCTTACGTTGGGGCAATTAGACACCAGTAATAAGCTCGCCACCGAACTGCAAAAACCGAATAACTTTTCTTATGCATTAAACGCCTACATCACCAAAGCCCACCAAGCGCCGTTTAGGTTTTTTGATCGCCCCGATAAGTAAGGACGACAGCTCACTGGCGCATGCCAAATTGAGTAACTGGCGCAAAACTGACGACGCAATTGCCTCCTAGCTCTGCTCCAATGACATCACACCCACTCAGGGTGCAACAATGATTTCACGGAGCACATATGAGCCCAGAATTAAACAAAGAGAAGGTTTCCTTAAAACATGGCTATTGGTTTTATTTTGACGATGAAGGTACGCAGATTGCCGCTCACGGGAGCGCTTTATCGGGCAAAGAAACGGTGTTTGTTGATGGGGAGATAGCTTCCACCAAAAGAAGCTTGGGTCGTAAATCCACCCATGACTTTCAATTTAAAGGTCACAACTATCAAATCGTATTTTTCATGGAAAGCATTTTCACGGGCACGCTGAGCTGCAGCTTCTATAAAAATGCCGAACTAATCAGTGCAACTACCAAATCCTATTCCCTGAAAACCTTTAACTGGAAAACCTTTTTAACCTCAATGGCAGTAGGTGCAATCTGTGGCTACAGTACAGTTTGGTTGATTCATAGGTTGTCGTAATGGAAATCAATTCAACTATCATCAAAGACTTACGCCAAGCCAAGGGCTGGACCCAACAGCATTTTGCAGACGCCTCTGGTCTTAGCCTTAGAACCATACAAAGGGTTGAGCGCGATGGCAGCGCCGCCAAAGAAACTGCCTTGGCAATTTGCGCAACCTTGGGGATTGAACTCAAGCAGCTATCCATTATTCCGGTTGTTGACGCATCACAACTGCAAGAAGCCAATATTTATAAACAGCTATTGCCCATAGTAGTCGCGTTACTCTTGGGCGCATTCGGGGGCGGGTTGGTGACTTATTGGGTGATGGGGTAGTTCAGTCAAACTAATGTTGGTTTGACGTCATATAAAGGCTCTGAAAAATTCTGCGCCGACCACTAAGTTTTGGTATGTTGCCACTCCAAGCCTCTCCCCAAATTCGCCACGCGGAAAATAACTTGCCATCTAACACCCAAACCCTCGACCATATCCCCGTTACGGCACTTAAAGGCGTTGGTGCGAACTTAGCGGAAAAATTGGCGAAGATCGGCCTATTTTCCCTGCAAGATGTTCTGTTTCATTTGCCCACGCGCTACATGGATCGCACCCGCGTTACACCTATT
>CAZZEV010000499.1:0-1958 GCA_964653305.1 uncultured Cellvibrionaceae bacterium
TATCTGAAAACTGCTTGTGCATGTCATTTATAAGGGAATCCGCTGATACAATGTGCTCGCCATACTTTATGAGGGTAGATCTCATATTTTCTGGCAACAATGAAAATCCGTATAGCTCTTCGAAATTATTTGCTTTCATGTTTTTTAAAATTCCTCACCTGATTACGAACCGCATCTCTTGTTTTCCCAGAAATTTTTGCTATTGACCGTATATGCGAAATTTCTTCTGCATATTTTTTATCCGCCCAATTATCACCTATTATTTTTTCTGCGCTTAATACGCTAGCCAAACCGATTTTTGAGTCAAGCTGTAAGCAGATGGGTTGCCATAACTCAGAAACCTCGATTAATTCAATCAACTTCTCACTAGGCACTTCAATTTCATAAATTTGAACAGACTCAATGAGGTTTTCATTTGCCAAAAATAAACTAAAGAGACCGCCCAAAACTTCCCAACCACCCTCCCGCCTCACCGTAAGCACCGGATTCTTAATAGCTATGACTGATAACAATTCTTTTGGCCACATTGCAAGACTCCCCAAACTCACTTGGAATTTCAGCTGGCAATAGGATTCGTATAATTTTTCATTATGGTAGCTAGCTCCCGCGCTGAATCGAGTGGCATCCACTAGTTTTACTTTGATTTTTAAGTCATTAATTTCCACGACATTACCCCTAAATAACTGAATTCAATTTTTACAACCACGCTTATATATTTTCAAAAGCAAAAGTATATTTTTTTGTTACTCAAACACAGCTCAGTTTTAATTCATAAATAGACAGACATGCATCCGAGCACATAGCTAAATTGACGCCATAAGAACGAAGGAATACAAATTCAGGGCGAAAAAAAGCCATGCTAAAATAGCCGATGAATTTGGGACGGTTTTGTAGCGTAGATGACGCTTAGATGTTACGAGCTAAGCTCGCATGCAACACAGTAAATAACTGCTTTGCTTTTTTGGCTTTCGCCAGATGTGTTTCTGCCTGCGCAGAAACTATTTGAATGCTACTTCAACAGAACGGCTAGCTACCGCACCTCAAATTTTCAGGAGGCGATTTAAATCTACACCAAATCCTATGCTTGCACAATACTAAATCAATATTTTGATGAGGGAATACTCCCTCCATTCCTAAATAGATTAGATTGAAACAAGCCTTCCCTGAATCTTTGCAACAGCAATATTCGCAATCGTGCCCGAGTTAAATTCAATAGCATCATCGACAATGCCATCAGAGAAAATGATTCCGCCCTCTGCCATACGCGATGTAAGCGAAAAATGTTGTGATGGTTCTATCTTGCCAAACACTAACGATGTACCTGTTGCCTGTGATGGGAACGGTTCGCGCACGCAATAGCACAGGTCACGAGAATCCCACGGCATTTCGTATTGTTGATGTGATTGCGAATTAGAGATAGAAATTGCACCGGTTACCAAGCTGCGTAACCACCCTGTAGAACCTAAGCCGGTGGATATCAACACACCTGATGAAGATTGCACTTCACGCTGCCCGTTGTATTCCAATTCATAACGCGCGGAAATGGGCAGCCTGGGGCCGATATATAAATCATTTACCGCCAACAAGGTTTGGCCATCGTTCAGTTCTGCTTGCACCATGGTCACAGCTTTTGCCGAAAAGCGATTATGTAATACCGCATTTAATATGGTATTTATATCAGCCAACTTAAAGGGTAACAGCTGACCATCAAACCGGTGGGGTGCAGGATTGATAGCGATTAATGGCTGACCTTTTAGGTATTTCAGTGTGTTGGCCACTAATCCATCCTGACCAGCAACTACGACCAGATCATCTGGACCAAACAAAAAGTTTGGCAAAAAGCTGCGTTCTAATACTTGCACTCGCCCATAAATTTTTAGAACACTTTCAATATCAGAGAGGGCGAGTTTTAGTTCGCGATCTTCATCCAGATAATCCGCAAAATTATCGCCACGGCT
>CAZZEV010000500.1:0-1954 GCA_964653305.1 uncultured Cellvibrionaceae bacterium
TGAATAGATTCAAATCGTGCTTTAAAAACAACTCATCTTTTAGGTCGTCTAAATTCTGCGGCTTAAGCGGCGCGGTGGGTACCTCCACTGGTGCATTGGCGGCGATAAATTCCAACACTTGTGCACCTATATGAAAATGGCGCAGCACCAACCAGTTGGCCTCAGGACTTACAAAGTATTTCATGCCCGTTGCTAACACCCAATGCAAAAAGCGCGACGCCGCCCAGTTACGCGGTACCACAATTTTTAGCACTTGAATCAGCACAATAAACGTTCGCGCCAGTGGCCGCACAAACGGCAACACAAATTGGCGCGAGCCAGATTCAGAATCTTTTAGCCAAGACTTTTTAACATGTTCTGGCAGCGGTGTACTCTGATCTAAATACAATGCCAACCACGGGCTGGGGTCGCGCGCATCATATTCCTTGGTGAGAAATTCGGGTTCCTTGTACATAACTTAGCTCTCCAAAATATGTTCAAACTGCATAAGATAAAGTTGCGCCGTGCGCTTGGCGGTTGCCGCTATGGTTTTAACGGCATTGGCATCTTTGGCGAGTACCAGTTCAACTGCTTGTAACCAACGCGCCAAATGGTGCTCGTCATTAGCGCCGTGATATTCCAAAAAGCGAAATGCACTAGCGGGTAAATCTAATTGCTTGCGCAACAAAGGCAAGAGTGCAGGAATTATGCGCTGCCCCGTGCCTTCAATAATATAAATTGCGCCTAATAGTCCCACCGGATTTTTAGTGGCCGCCAGTGAATGCAGGTAACTATTTAGCGCATTGCCACCGGGATTACGCTGCAAATCATCCAGCGCTGTTTCGCCGCCAGCCGCGCGATAATCTTGATACAAAATCATAAAATCATTTTGTTCATCGCCCGCGTGGGTTTCAATTAACGCAGCCAAATCTGAATAGTCTTTCGTGAGCGATGCAACGGCTTCGCGCATCCACTTACTGCCCTCGCGTACTTGCGGCACCCATTGCGATGTCCAATTACAATAATCTGCTTGCGTAAAGGCGTTGCTTACCAATTTATTAATAACAGGGCTGCGCCACACTTGCGACCTGTAGTCGTGCCACACCTGCGCTAAAGAGGTGAGCAAACCTTGCAAATGTTGCGGTGCGCCTTCAGGGTTGTGCGGCGCAACAATATGGCTTAAATCTTCGGATGCGTTGTGTTCTGGCGTAAATGCAAAATTTTCCGCTAAAGGTAAAGAAGTGTCTTCCACTTCTAACAACATATAAGCCGCGGTCATGCGGCCAGACTCGGGGATAAAGCAAAATATCTTCTCACCGGCTTTTAATTCATGGGTTTCCAAAAACTCTGCCAGCATAATAAAAATGGATGCCGAACCAGTATTGCCGCGCGTAGTGAGATTGCTGTACCAGCGCTCGCGCGGAATTGTTAAGCCTGCTTTGGCGAGTAATTCTTCTACTACGGGAATAAAGCGTTCTGAGGAGTAGTGGCAGAGAAAATGATCAATTTCATTAGAGATAACCCAACCATCTGCAACCAGTTTTACGTATTCGTGGATACTCACATCAAATAAATGCGGCAGCAAACGAATATCTTGTCGCAATGCTAAAGCACCGGCGGCTTCGGCAGCGCTGGACGATGGGAAATCTAAAAATGAGGTACTGCGATCTTCCGTTAAACCCAGCTGCATACACACGGGATAATCACCCGCGAAACTTTTTTGGTGAACCCAATTAATTTTTAAGCGTGTTTTTTTATTGGTATTAGGTTTGTCTGTTAGGAGTAGAGCGCCCGCACCATCGGATAACATCCAACGTAAAAAATGTGCATCAAAATCACTGGTGTAACCGCGCGGCTCAAAGCGACTGCGTTTAAATATTCGCGATGGCATTTCGGCAGTTGCCACTAAAGCTTTTGAGTGTGCGCCTAACTCAATCGATTGAGCCGCATATTTAATAGCGGTGACGCCTGCTGC
>CAZZEV010000501.1:0-1954 GCA_964653305.1 uncultured Cellvibrionaceae bacterium
CAATGGCACGAAAACTCATAGAGTGCGAAGAAAAAGTTACCAGCGCATCTTGACGCGCTAACATGGTAAAAGTCCAAAAAGTTGTACCAAACGCCATTAACCGCAATACCGATGGTGATTCCCACAAATTATTATTGTAGAGCGCGATTGGTTGGTATGAAGTACGTGTTGGCCGAGGATTCCGACAATATACGTAGGTTAGATAACTAAAATATTGCGGATGCACCACTGTATCAATATCAAACATGGTGGCAATTACATTGTCGTAATTCAAACCTTTTTTATCCAAATATTTTTGAATCTGGCCTTCTGAATAATGGAGATTAGAACCTTTGCCCGGAATTTCGCCTTCTAAATTGGCCGGGTGCATAGTACCCACAATTTCTGCATTTACCCCTTTTAATTCTGCGCGTGCCTGCGCCAAAATGCCTTCATAATGCTCTTGTTTCCGCTCTTCGCCAGCAATGACAATAGTAAATTGCTTAGCATCATACATACTGGCATGAATACTATGAAGCGAAGTTTTTACCACTTCCCAAGGTTCATTATACAAAGTCAAAAAAATCACATGATGTTTACTTTGCCAATCTGGAATATCGGTAAACAAACGATCTTTCCAGTCTACTTTTTTGGCATTAGAATATCTGCGCCAAGACACCAATAGATAAAAAGAAAAATTCAGGACCTTGAGCATCCAGTAAATATCAAAAACAATGACAAAATAAATCATCCATAATGGCTTAACAAACGCCAATACCAAAGACAGAATCAGAGTGAGCCACACTGAAAGCCCAGGTAAAATTTCGTAGAAGCGATAACGCTGATAATCCGAGAGCATAATGCTCTTATTGTAGCGGAATTTTCGACTCCTGTCTATTGAAAATATTTCAATTTTATGCTAGGTTCCTTGTGGCTGAAAAGCCCGCACTAAACACTAACCAGGTACGGAGTACCCAATGGCAGATGAACCCAAGGAAAAGAAAGTCATGGTCGTGGTGAACGGACACACTGACCCCACCACCGGCCGTATCCTCTTCACGCAAGCCCTCAAGGCCTTCAAGATCGGCGAAATACTGAGCAAAAACGGCTTCAAGGGTTTCTCACCCCGGATCTACGTTCCCCCGGACATGCCCGTCGCCATGGACACGGCCTACGGCATCGTCATGGGGCTCGGCGGCATCAAGCACGTCCAAATCAGCAATCGGACAGGTCCGAGAGCACCCATCCAGAGGCTGCCGTTCATCGCTTGGGACGCACACCCGGGCGAGATCCAGCTCGTGATCGAAGACGCGGACAACGCAAGGGGCATGGTCTGCGTCCAACAGACCACAGTCTACATGGCCATGCCACTCAGCATCATGCTCTACACCTACCAGTCCGGCGAGAGCAAGGAGCTGAAGGACCTCCGCCTGATGGATGTCGAGCAGCTCCGGTTCAACCTCGACTAGCATCGTTCGGCGCTCCGCGCGCCAGATGCTCAGTCGCAAGTGAAGTGCGACGCCCCGGACACACATTTCTGTGTACCGGGGCTTCGTCATTTTTATGGGGTTTTTACTTTATTTTCCTTTCCCAATATTTGGCTCACCACTATAAGTAGCAGAAATGAGAATACCAGGTTCAATTTTTGATAATTTTTGTTCTAAAGCAGTCAGATCGTCAGTTTCTTCTAAACTAACCGCAATCACTGAAATATTTTTACTATAAGCCCAAGTATTAGCCACCGTAGTCGCGATGCGAGTACTGGTAAAAGCACCTACCCCAACCAGTACCGCAATACCCTCCACATCTTGAACACCTAAAGTATTCGCTTCTAAAAAAGATTCTATACTCAGCAAAAGGTCTCTATTGGCGACTGGATAATTTTTCTGTTCAACAAAATTACCTTTGAACAAAGTCAAAGAAATAGCATCTTTAACTGAAGTATTAATTAAGAGAAACATTACAAATCAAACTT
>CAZZEV010000502.1:0-1952 GCA_964653305.1 uncultured Cellvibrionaceae bacterium
CTAGAGTAAAACAAATGGATAGATTTTGCATCAACAAATGAGTACGATAGCCATTGATTTTAAAAATGGTATAAATCTATGCAAATTACTTTAGAACAGATGCAAGAATGCGTTGCTGAAGTGCAAAAACAATTATTAACGTCTAATGATTTAGTGTCACGTTCAGAACAGCCGTTTTATTACGGACATCTATCGGTTCCGCCTATTCTGACAGAATTTAAAGTAATACTTACTGAGCTTAGAATGTATGCTGCAAAACTGATTCATGAGCTAGGAACTCAAAGAATGGGAAGTGTTGATGTCGACTTCTCTGAAGGAACTTTCTTTCATAGCTATTTGTTGGGACTAACTATCTCTGCCTTTGGTATTGGGGAATGCGCCGAAACCACATACAAATTATCTGAACGCCTTATTAAAAAAGGCGGTAGGGATTTTCTATTTGTATCACTCCGTTTACCGAATAGAACAGTAGGCATGGAGATGTCGCATGGCCTTTTGATAGCAAATGTTCGAGAGCTATCGCAGGAAATCACCCATGCAACAACATTAGGGGAGTTGTTAAGAGCGCTGCCAGAAAATGCCGTTGTTGGAGATGCCTTTTTGGGGATTAGCTATTTGCCTCAAGATGGATTCCCTGTAGAAATGCTGGATTATCTTAGAGCTTATGGTGGCCAGGAATCGATAGCACAAGTTTTTCATTTTTATAATTTTTCGCCAACTGTATTATCTAATTATCAAATTCTAGCGGTTAATATCATCAAGAAAATGCGTGAAGAGCACAAGATTTCAACGCAAAAACCACTTGATTTGAGTAGATTAACGCAATTACACGAAGACACACGCTTATTAGAAATGCTAAAGGAAAAGACACCTTTGCCTTTCATTGGGTATAGAGATGACGATTATTTTGTTTATGCGCTATCTTCATTAAATAACAAATCCGAATGGCGAGCGGCGATGCGTCTAATGGCATATCTTCCTCATGGTTCTGTGACATTTTTTCGCGGTGCGTCAGAGGGTAGTGGCAACAAGCAATCTATCGTCGTTCGCAAGATAAACGTGAGCGAGATTGCTCATCAAATTGATGCATATACCGATACGCCGTCTATGACATAAGCTCTTTTACCTTAAACGATAGGCTTCATTTTCGCAGATTTTGCGCGCTCTTTTAACTCCACATCAATGTAGCGATCGGTAATGGCGCTTGAGCTGTGTCCTGCATCATCTCGCACGTGCTCTCTTGGGCGTATTTTCACATCTTCTGAAATGCCGGTGTGACGCAACCAGTGAACAGTAGCAACACGCAGTAATGTTGCTTCATGCCTTTCACCATTAGAATCCAATTTATTTGCCGCCAAATCAAAGCACTGCTGTATCAATAGACGAATAGGGCGCGTGCTGGTCATGGGTGCATTAGGATTATCTTTATGACCAATGAGAGGTGTTTTTTCACCTGGCAGCGGGTATGGAGATACATTGAGATAATTGACTCGATAATGCTTGAGCGCAGACAGCATGGCATCACTTACTGCAATTTGTCTTGCTTTATTGCCTTTTCCAACTGTTTTAAACCACCAATTATTATCAGTGTCTTTAAAAAAGTCGCCCATAGCGGGAGACCAGCGTTCAGAAGTCACTAATTCCGAGATACGCAAATACATACTGTATAAACAAGATAAAATAAATACGGTTCGCTCTTCTAAGGTGTCTTTTTCAGCTCGTTGTTTTGCCAGATTAATGACCATATACCATTGCATATCGGACAGTCTTCGTACAACAGGGGCGGGGGCTTCTTTGCGAATAAATTTGCTTTTTTGACGTAACAATAACACTGGATTTGTGGTCGTGATTTCATCTTGTAATAGAAAGTTATAGAAGCTGCTTGTAATGCCAAACATAACTCTTTGACAGGTAAGCCACTAGTTTCACTAGTGGACTCGTAAGGCTTGGCC
>CAZZEV010000503.1:0-1938 GCA_964653305.1 uncultured Cellvibrionaceae bacterium
GCCTTTAGGTTTTGGGCTGGTTACCAATTCCAAAGAGTCCCATCTTCTAAACGATTGACTGGCAAACATGCGCGCTTGTAAGGATATTTCGCGGCCAGTGTTTCATCGATATCAACACCGTGACCAGCAACTTCTCCTGGAGTGAAATACCCATCGTCAAATTTGTAAGCGTGCGAGAAAACTTCTTCGGTCAATTCATTGTGAGCCATATGTTCTTGGATGCCAAAGTTTGGAACCCAATAGTCAAAATGCAAGGCGGCGCCCATGCACACCGGCGATAAATCGGTTGCGCCATGGAAGCCAGTGCGCACATTAAAGAGACTGGCAAAATCCGCGATACGGCGCACATGGGTAATACCACCGGCGTGAACAATCGTCGTGCGAATGTAATCGATCAGTTGATTTTGGATAAGCTCGCGACAATCATGAATGCTGTTAAATACTTCACCCACAGCGATAGGCGTAGTGGTGTGTTGGCGAATTAATTTGAATGACTCTTGGTTTTCTGCCGGTACTGCATCCTCCATCCAAAAAAGACGATAGGGTTCTAAATCTTTACCGAGGCGTGCCGCTTCAATGGGGGTTAAACGGTGATGAACATCGTGCAGCAAATGTAATTCGTTGCCGAATTCTTTGCGAACCGCTGCAAAAAGCTCGGGCACAAAATTTAGATATTTTTCAGTTGACCAAACTTCAGTAGACGGTAAATCTGCATCGGCAGGTTCGTAATTTTTTTGCGATGTGGCAACGCCATAGGTTTTGGCGATACCGGGAATACCCGACTGTACGCGAATTGCTTTGTAGCCCTTGGCTTTGGCTTTTGCGACTGCCTCAAGCGTGCTCTCCAAATCTTTGCCGTTGGCATGGGTGTAGGACATGATGCGATCGCGGCTGCGGCCACCGAGCAATTGATAGAGCGGCATATTTGCTGCTTTCGCTTTAATATCCCAGAGCGCAACATCTATGGCGGCCAAGGCTGTCATGCCGACGGGGCCTCGACGCCAGTAAGCGCCGCGATAAAAAAATTGCCAAATATCTTCAATTTGTTGTGGGTCGCGACCAATTAAGGCCGGCACGAGATAGTCTTCTAAATAGGAAACTACGGCTTTCTCTCGACCATTTAGGGTGGCATCGCCAATCCCGTAAATGCCTTGATCAGTGACAATTTTTAACGTGACAAAATTTCTGCCGGGGCAGGTGACAATGACTTTGGCTGCAATAATTTTCATTGATGACACTCAATATCCTAAACAATATGTGTATAAAAAAGGGTAGCAAATATTAGCTACCCTGATCGATTTTATATAACGCAGAACCTTGTTTTAGGTCTAATCGTTATTTTACTCGTGGGCTTTCTTCTGGCCCTAAATAGCTTGGCAGTAAGCTGCCGGTATTGATAACTAGTCGCGACAAAGTAACGCCTGGGTCGAGTGCATAAATTCGCACTCTGTGTTCTCCAGCGTTGCTAACAGTATGGGTACTCATCGTTTTGCGCATTTCACTGCGCACAGACTCTTCCCAAGCTGCTGCATCATTCACGTCTTTAACGAGGTCAATGATTTGCGGTGTTTCGTCATCCACGGCGATCGCGTAGCGCAAGCCGCGCTTTGGTGTAAATGGCAGGCTAGGCGCAAAAATTCCTTCAATATTCAGCTTGCCCGTGGTGAACAAGTAAACATTGTATTCCAGATAGGGCGCGTGCTGAGTATCTACAAATGAGTTATCCGTTACGGGGAAAACTGACATTGAAGATAGGTTGCGCCCATGTTCAGGAATTTTTTGCCAAGCAAACTCGGACCATGATTGCGATTTACTAAAGTGCTCGGCCTCTATGGCGACGTAACCATCAGCTTCTACAAAACCTTTAAAGTTCCTAGGCGGATTCTCAGCGTTCAGCGCGCTTATATTGATAGTGGCGCCGCCCCAGCCCGTACCGCT
>CAZZEV010000504.1:0-1935 GCA_964653305.1 uncultured Cellvibrionaceae bacterium
CGGGCTTAACTTCTCAACTGCTAGTTTTGTAATCGCGGGTTTAGGTTTGGTCGCGTTAATAATTAAAAAGTCATAAAAAAATTATTCCGGAGATTTTTTGGTTTCAGACCAAATAACATCACGTACAAATAGCAAGAGAGAAGCCCCCCATGCGCGACTTTATTCTCAACTGCTCTGCCGCTGAAATTATGCTGACAGGCCTCGCTTTTTTTGCGGGTATTTATGTGGCCTTTGGCTGCGCCAACTGGCTGCTTACTCGCAAACTCTTACCCGCGCTGGGAATTGGCATTCAGTTAGACCCACGCCCACTGGGTGCAGGGCAACTGAAACGCGAATTTGAATTGTCGGTACTTTCCATTCTTATTTTTGGCTTGGGGATGATTTTCCCTTGGGGAATTTTGCAATTGGGTTGGGCGCAGCTTGCGGTTGCGCCATCTTTAACGCAGACCTTGCTAGAAATTTTGGTGTTGATTGTGTGGAATGAAATTCATTTTTATATCAATCACCGCTTGTTGCATACACCGTGGTTAAGACGATTTCATTTGCCCCATCACAAGTCAGTAGTGACCACGCCTTGGTCGGCTTATAGTTTTCATCCGGTGGAAGCGGCCATGTTGGGTAATGTGATTTTACTGCCTATGTTGGTTCATGACTTTAGCGTCTATGCGCTTTTCTCCGTGCCGTTATTTAGTTTATTGTTCAATACCATCGGCCACTCTAACTTTGATTTTAACCCGAGTTCGCCGCGCGTTATTTTTAACGGTGCGCGCCGCCACCATTTGCACCATGCCTGCTTTCACGGTAATTACGGTTTTATGTTTCCGTTTATGGATTGGATATTTAAAACCGCGTTGCCTGCCGATGCTGCCGCCAAACAATTAAGCCAGTGGGAAGCGCGCAATTCCGATGCGTAGTTGGCGAGATCTACAAAGCCTTGCTTATTTGATCGCCTTACCATTGCTGGTGATTTGGCAATGGCATTTTGGTTTTTCATGGTGGCTGTTTGCGCTGGAACTATTTTTAACCTTGGGCGTAGGGGTTATTCATCACAACCACGCGCATGTGCGAATATGGAATCATAAACAACTTAATCGTTTAACGGATTTATGGATTACCCTTTTACAGGGTCACCCAACCTTTGTCTTCCATGTCACACATGTTGCAAATCATCATCGCTACCGTCACGGCGAAAAGGATATTGCTCGCACTTATAGATTTTTTACGCCGGGAGCAGGTGGCGATAGCAATCATCTCTTAGGTTATTTATTGCATCCCATTCAAGCGGCTTGCGTTCTCTACCCCTTTTTTATAAAAACTTTGCGTCGTTACTTTTATCAGCATCGAGCTTATTTTTATTATTGTGCTTTACAGTATGCATTGGTTTTAGGCGTTTGGTTAACGCTGGCGCTTATCGATTGGAAAAAATGGTTGGTGCTGGTCTTGCTGCCACAATTGCACGGCTTGCATTGGTTATTAGCGACTAATTATTTACAGCACGCGCACGCCGATGGCAGCGCAAATAATACATCCGTAAAAAATTATAATTACGCGCGCAATTTCTACGGCGCATTAAATCCGTTGTTGTTTAATATTGGGCTGCACACAGCGCATCACGAGCATGCGCGCGACCACTGGTCGCAGTTGCCCTTGTTGAATAAGGCCTATAAAGCTAAGGTTGCACCACAATTACAAGAACCCAGTTTGTTGGGTTATATGCTGCGCGTTTATGTGCTGGGTATTTTTAGTGCTCGCCTTCGCACGCAAACTTTACATAAAAGGAATGACTATGCCGACTCGCTTTAACCGTGTGTATATTGAATCTGCCGCTTATCATTTGCCGGGTGAGCCCATTAACAACGAACAGATGGATGCCTATATCGCGCCTATCAATCGTATTTCTGGCCGCATTAAGAAAAAAATTCTGGAAGAAAATGG
>CAZZEV010000505.1:0-1935 GCA_964653305.1 uncultured Cellvibrionaceae bacterium
AAAAGCCGCTGGCGAGTTTTAAGTTCGATGCGGGGCAGTGAATAACATGGGCTCCGCTTTGTTGCAGAATTGCTAAATCAATGTCATTAATTTGCGTCATATGCACGCATTGTGTGAGCGGCGAGAGTAAGCCTAAATCCATTAAACGCTGCGTTGGGCGCATCCCGTATTGTTGAATAGAGTCTTCAACTTCTTGCGCAGTTTCATGCAAATGAATATGAATAGGCGTGTCCATTTCTTGCGAGAGCATGGCGACTTTTTTGAGCGTTTCATCGCCTACCGTATAGGGCGCGTGTGGGCCAAAACCAATATTGATTAAATCGTTGTCGCGAAAGGTATCGTGCAACGCCAATCCCTTAGAGAAATAATCTTCTGGTCCAGAGCCCCATGCGCAGGGGAAATCGAAAATTGTGAAATATATTTGGCAGCGCATTTGCGCATCGAGTGCGGCTTGCGCAGCTTGTTCGGGGAAGAAATACATGTCTGCAAAACATGTAGTACCGCTTTTAATCATCTCGGCAATCGCAAGCTCAGTACCATCGCGCACAAATTGTTCGTCCACCCATTGTTTTTCGGCTGGCCAAATGTGATTCACCAACCAATCGTTGAGTGGCTGGTCGTCCGCATAGCCACGCAAAAGCGTCATGGCGGCATGGCCGTGCGCATTGATAATGCCTGGCGTTACGACATGCTCGTGCAAGAAATCAACGCGAGTGGCGGTGTAGCGTTTTGCTGCTTCTTCTTGCGGCAATATCGCCAGAATTTCCCCTTGGTGAATAGCAATCGCACAATCTTTAAGAATGCGATTTTCGGGAATGACTGGAATTATCCAGCGAGCGTTGATGAGTAAATCTATTGGTGTCATCGGGTACGAGGCTTAAGTGTGTGAGAGGCGCGCAGTATAACGCAGATGTGCTCGCCAAAAAGCACAAAAGCGCCGCTCAAAGATTTGAGCGGCGCTTTTGTTGGAGCAGAAAACTGCTTTTAAAAATGAGCAATGAGCGCGGCGTAGGGGCCTTTTAAAGTCATATCCGCTTCTAGATCATTATCAGAAACTTTTAGGGACATTTTGCGGTAGCCCACTTCAACACCCAGATCAACGAATGAATCAAATAAATAGGTGAGCTTTGCGGAATAATCGTTTAAGGCATTGTCTTGGTAGCTGGTGTAATGGGCTTCAACGCCAGCAGAAAGACCAGTAAACGGCAAGTCGAACTGCGCCTTGCCATAGATCATTGGTAAGGTCATATCAATCGTGAGATTTTCGTCGGCAGTTGCACTGCTACTACGCGCATAGCCGTCAAATTGGCGTGCAGTAACGCCCAGATCAAAGTTGATCCAGTTGTCCAAAATTTCGTAGTAAAGAGTTGCGTCTCGATGGCTTAAGTCAAAATCAGTGCTCACTTCTTCGTCAGCGGTGTAAGCAGTGTCGCCGATTGTGAAATCTTGAGTAATGGTGGCGGTTTGCGAGCTACTTATATTAATTTGACTGAACCTGATGTTGGGCACAATTGGAATAGGGTGTTCAACGGCTACATAAAAGTAGTTGTTAAGGTGCTCTTGCACCCCTAGTTCTTTGAGCGTGACAGCAGGATTACCCGCTTTACCGTCGTAGTCAGATTGCCAAGCACCTACGCCAGCATAAATGCCAAATCCGGTATCGGCTTGCGCAATGGGCACTAAAAGGCTGCATGCGAGTAAGAGAGGGAGTTTTTTCATGGGTCAATCCTGATGTCAAATAAGTGGCAATCGTTGAGATTTCACTAGTTTAGCGGTTGGATGAAGTTTTAGTGATTGTTTTGTAAGGGATTTGTGATTTGAGCGGCGTGTTTTACGGCAATGGCGCTTTAAGTTGCTCAAGAAACACACGGGCAGCATTATTGAGGCTGCGCTGATTGTGGTAGATGCAGCCAAGTGAGCGGGTAAGTGGTGGAT
>CAZZEV010000506.1:0-1930 GCA_964653305.1 uncultured Cellvibrionaceae bacterium
CCTACTGCCGAGCGTAGAGGTAGCCGTTTGCTGTGTTTAGATGGCCCAACCGGAGCCCTCGCGCATCGCCGATTCCCGGAATTATTGGACTTGATTAATCCCGGCGATTTAATGGTATTTAACGATACTCGCGTGATTCCGGCACGGGTGTTTGGACAAAAAGAATCCGGCGGGCAGGTAGAAATCTTGGTAGAGCGAGTGCTGGATACTCACCGCGTCCTCACCCATACACGCGCCAGCAAATCGCCAAAACCCGATTCAATCGTGATACTGCAAGACGGCACTCGCCTGAAAATGGTGGCGCGCCACGATGCCTTGTTTGAATGGGAATTCCAGACTGAAGAAACTGCACTTTCAGTGTTGGATCGTATCGGCCATATGCCCTTACCTCCCTACATTGACCGTGAAGATGAACTCAGTGACCGCGAACGCTATCAAACCGTATACAGCCAAAAGCAAGGTGCTGTAGCTGCGCCCACCGCTGGTCTGCATTTTGATGAGTTGATGCTGGAGCAATTGCGCGCAAAAGGCGTTCAAATTGCGTTTGTAACTCTGCACGTAGGCGCAGGCACTTTTCAGCCCGTGCGAGCCGATAAGATTACCGAACACCATATGCATTCCGAAGTCATGGATTTATCTGCAGAAGTGTGTGACTTGGTAAGAGAAACCAAAGCAGCCGGAAAGCGGGTTATCGCTGTTGGAACGACCAGTGTTCGCTGTTTGGAATCAGCTGCGCAGGGTTTTAATAACCCCGAACACAAAGGCGAAATTCACCCATACCAAGGCGAGACTGCGATCTTCATCTTCCCGAGCTATCAATTTCAGGTAGTGGATGCCTTGATAACAAACTTCCACCTCCCAGAATCTACCTTGTTAATGCTGGTATCAGCCTTGGCGGGTTACCAACACACGATGAATGCATACACCCAAGCTGTCGCCAATCAGTACCGCTTTTTTAGCTATGGTGATGCAATGTTCGTGACTAAAAATCCTGATGCTAAGGATGAACTTAGCACTCTAAGTCATTCAAAGAATTAAACTTTTACTTGAGATAAATCTGTGAACGAATCACAAAAAAACAACCAGAGTTTTATGCAGTTCGAACTCGATGCCCCCGTAAACAATGAAGGCAGCCGTGCCCGCCGTGGCCGCATGGTTTTTCCGCGCGGCGTGGTCGAAACACCTGCCTTTATGCCCGTTGGCACCTACGGCACTGTCAAGGGGATGACTCCAAAAGACATTGAAGAGATAGGTGCGCAGATTATTCTTGGCAACACCTTTCATTTAATGCTGCGCCCCGGTACCGAAGTGGTGAAAGCCCATGGTGACCTTCATGATTTTATGCAGTGGAAGGGGCCAATCCTCACGGACTCCGGCGGCTTTCAAGTGTTTAGCTTGGGCAAAATGCGCAAAATCACCGAGGCTGGCGTGACGTTTAAATCGCCAATTAACGGCAGCAAGGTATTTCTCGATCCTGAAACCTCTATGCAAGTTCAGCGTGATTTAGGTTCAGACATCGTCATGATCTTTGATGAATGTACGCCCTATCCCGCCACTGAAAAACAAGCGCGGGACTCTATGGAATTATCGCAACGCTGGGCATCGCGCTCAAAAGCCGCCCATGAAGGCAATCCCTCGGCACTGTTTGGAATAGTACAAGGCGGCATGTACGAACATTTGCGTACGGAATCCCTAAATGGCCTAACGGCAATTGGCTTTGACGGCTACGCGATCGGCGGCTTATCCGTTGGCGAGCCTAAAGAAGATATGCTTCGCATCTTGGATCACCTACCACCACAAATGCCAGCAGATAAACCGCGCTATTTGATGGGTGTGGGCAAACCGAGGGATTTGGTCGAAGCCGTTCGTCGCGGAATTGATATGTTTGACTGTGTTATGCCCACGCGCAATGCTCGTAACGCGCACATCT
>CAZZEV010000507.1:0-1929 GCA_964653305.1 uncultured Cellvibrionaceae bacterium
ATCTCATTGGGAAAAGCGCCGAGGAAAACTGACTTGTTCCCCCGTCTGTTCCCCCGCTTTTGTTGTGTTACCTAGAGACCTAACTCGAGGAAATGCTCAACGAAAATACCTAAGTAATTATCAGCCGGGCACCATAACAATAAATAACAACTTAAGCTGTCCAGCTATTCGATCTGGTTAATGATGAACAAAAATGCCAAAGAAATTTTTATTACTCGCCACACTCTTATTAGTGTCATGTACTACGGTGACTATCTCCGAGAAAGCTCAAAAAGTACAACTACACAGCCAAATGAGCACCCTTCTAAACCATTGCAAGATAGTAGGCCCCATAGAAACCGAAGCTCATGGCGCAATTGCCAATCCCTCAACGGGCCTCGAACAAGCAAAAATCAACGCAAGGGAAAAAGCCTACGATCTCGGAGCAGACACCTTCGTCATCACGGACATCAGCCTACTTGGCGGATCATTAATTCCACATCAATGGGGCCGTGCAGTAGTGACAGGGGTAGCTGTAAAGTGTTTTACATAGGGACAAGTTCGCTAACAATTCAATAACGAAGGTGCCCCCACGTCGGTAAAGACGCTTGACGGTAAATTCGTTGTTTAACTGAGCGACAACGATGTGGTTGTGCTTGGGATCCATGCTGCGATCCACCAGTAATACATCGCCCTTGTAGATACCAACACCTGTCATCGAGTCACCCTTGACCCTGAAGATGTAGGTTGCCACCTTATGCGAATAAGCTGCTTGTTTAGGTCGATTCGTTCTTCCGTGTGATCAGCTGCTGGAGAGGGAACGCCGGCTGGGACTTTCCATTCGCAACCGTATAGCCATAGCGGGCGCGAGTGGACGGGGATCGGTTCGCTTGTAGGAAATGACGCATCTTTCATTAGATGCATATTTCTGTATAAAAAACCAGTTCAACAAGGATTTATACATGCTTCACTTAAAAATGAGCGATAGCTCAATTCCAAATAGGCCAAATCAGAGCCTTAAAATTTAATTTCTATAAGATTCCTTCTCAATCTCTCCAACCTACAAAGAGTCCGCTTAGATATGGAACAGTCACCCAACGTTGAGCATAGAGATTTGCAGCAACCATTTCTAGATTTGGCAATCGAAAGTTGGCGTTTTGCCAAACTTTTCGCTCGAATCACGGCGAAGATGGACTTTAACGAAGCCAGCCGTTACTCAAATCAGCTTCGTTACTTTCTCAAAAGATTAGACGATAGCCTGCTAGCCATAAACATGAAGATAGTTAATCTTGAAGGTCAACTTTATGACCCGGGTATGGCGGCATCTCCATTGAACATCGCTGACTTTGGGCCAGATGACAAGCTGGTTGTTGCTCAAATGGTTGAACCACTAATCATGGGGCCAGACGGAATTGTTAAACCAGCAACAGTAATGCTGACACTTGCGAGTTAAAAAATGAAACAGTATGTAGGTATTGATTTAGGTACGACAAACAGTGCCATAACCACGTTTGACGGCGAAAACGTAAAACTGTACAAAAGCCCCGAACAAAACGACGTTACCCCATCGGCAATTTTTATTGACAGGCGAGGTAACAAGTACGTTGGCCAGCGTGCCTACGATAACGCAGCACGAAATCCAAATAATTCGGCAGTTTTATTCAAAAGACTTATTGGTACGAGCACACCTATCAAGTTGTCTGCTGTAGATATCACTATGTCCCCCGAGGAGTGTTCAGCTGAAATTTTGAAAGTGCTTTACAGCTATCTTCCCGAGTCAGTTAGAAATGATCCTGATACAGGGGCAGTCATTACAGTTCCTGCTGCTTTTAACCAGATGCAAAAAGATGCGACGCTCTCTGCGGCTGAAGCCGCTGGTATGGGCAAGATTGCGCTTATGCAAGAGCCGGTTGCTGCTGTCATGAGTGTGATGCGTCACCGAAAGGGTGA
>CAZZEV010000508.1:0-1926 GCA_964653305.1 uncultured Cellvibrionaceae bacterium
TAAAATCGCTTAGCGATTTCTTTAATACCTCGGGAAGTGTTGATTCCGCGACAATCTCCAAAAGCTCCGCACGCGATTGATCAATCGTTTCGGTTGGGTAATCCATGAGCAGCGAAATAACTTGTAATAGTTTCATCACCTTACTCCTGAATAGTCACGGGGATAACTTGACGAACGCCTTTGGCTTTTGCACCAAATACATTCACATCGTTATTGCCATCGCCACAGCCGTTGCCAAAACTAAAACCACAACCACTTTTCATATCGTAGGCATTTTCTGCATAAGCACGATGACTTGTTGGCACCACGAAACGATCTTCGTAATTCGCAATAGCCATGTAGCGATACATATCTTCAACTTGCGCCACGCTTAAACCAACTTGTTTTAGTACCGCAAGATCTTGTTCGCCATCAACATGTTTGCTGCGCATATAGGCACGCATGGCAATCATTCTTTCTAGCGCATGCTCAACCGGTTTTTCATCGCCAGCGGTTAATAAATTCGCCAAATAACGCAAGGGAATACGCAGCGATTTCAAATCAGGAATCACACCGTTCAAGCCAACATGCCCCGCGGTTACCGCATTTTGAATGGGCGACAATGGCGGGATATACCAAACCATCGGCAGCGTGCGATATTCAGGGTGCAATGGCAGCGCGACTTTCCAATCCATCGCCATTTTATACACCGGTGAACGCTGTGCAGCATCCAACCAGGTTTGCGGAATGCCTTCAGCTTGAGCAGCAGCAATTACCGCAGGGTCATTAGGGTCTAAAAATAGACTGCACTGCGCTTTGTATAAATCAGCTTCATTAGGCGTACTCGCCACTTCTGCAATACGATCTGCGTCATAAAGCAAAACACCTAAATAGCGGATGCGCCCAACACAGGTTTCAGAGCAAACCGTAGGTTGACCCGCTTCAATACGCGGATAACAGAAAGTACATTTTTCTGACTTACCGCTCTTCCAGTTGTAATAGATTTTTTTGTACGGGCAACCCGATACACACATGCGCCAGCCCCGACATTTATCTTGGTCGATCAGCACAATACCGTCTTCATCGCGCTTATAAATAGCACCCGATGGGCAAGACGCTACACATGCAGGGTTTAAGCAGTGCTCACACAAACGAGGCAAATACATCATGAAGGTTTTTTCAAACTGCCCGTAAATATCTTTTTGCACAACGTTATCAAAGTTTTTATCTTTTTTACGTTTTTCAAACTCAGTACCAAGAATTTCTTCCCAGTTTGGCCCCCAATTAATTTTCTCCATACGCTGGCCGCTAATCAGCGAACGTGGGCGTGCGGTAGGCTGATGCTGAACATTGCCCGCCGTGTGCAAGTGCTCATAATCGAAATCAAAAGGTTCGTAGTAATCATCAATTTCTGGTAAATCTGGGTTGGCAAAAATATTCGCCAGCACACGCAACTTTCCACCAATTTTTGGCGTAAGTTTTCCATTTTTATCGCGTAGCCAACCGCCCTTCCATTTATCTTGATTCTCCCACTCTTTAGGAAAACCAACACCAGGTTTGGTTTCTACGTTGTTAAACCACGCGTATTCAACACCTTCACGTGAAGTCCACACATTTTTACAAGTGATTGAGCAGGTGTGGCAACCAATGCATTTGTCCAAATTTAATACCATGCCTATTTGTGCACGTACTTTCATTTTTATCTCTCCAATCGAGATCGAATCATTAAAGAAGTTAAGAAAATCTTGCTAAAGCTGTTACGTAATTTGTTCTGGGACCATCGGAAACATGGATGTTTCCGTTGAGCCTACAGGGATGTATTTACGGCGAGTCCCAGAATGAATTACGGAACAGCTGTCGCACTAACTTAGCTGCACATTCCTAATTAAGGCGTGCCTAGCCAATCCACTTCTTTCATTTTTCTCACAACAACAAACTCATCGCGGT
>CAZZEV010000509.1:0-1926 GCA_964653305.1 uncultured Cellvibrionaceae bacterium
TAATTGCGGATGTTGCCTTCCCGTATTTTGGTGGACAAGAGCACGAATACGATTACTTCAAACACACTGACCATAAAAATATTCAATTGCGTAAAGTGCCTGCGCGCAAAGTGCAATTGGCCGATGGCAGTGAAGTATTAGTGGCAACCGTGTTTGACTTAACCATTGCCAATTACGGTGTGGATAACGGTTTAGGCGATGCTAATTGCGCCACCAGTTTTGATGATGACAAGCCTTACACGCCTGCATGGCAAGAAAAAGTGACCGGCGTAAAACGCGCTGATGTGATTCGTGTTGCCCGCGAGTTTGCACGTACCGCTGATAAAACTCACGGCCGCTCTATGGTGATTGTAGGTGCTGCACTCAATCACTGGTACAACATGGATATGAACTATCGTGGCCTCATCAATATGTTGATGATGTGTGGTTGCGTAGGCCAAAGCGGTGGCGGCTGGGCACATTATGTTGGTCAAGAAAAATTGCGCCCACAATTAGGTTGGTTACCGCTTGCGTTTGGTTTGGATTGGCAGCGCCCACCACGTCAAATGAACGGCACCTCATTTTTCTATAATCACGCCAACCAATGGCGCTATGAAAAATTGGATATGAGCGAGGTTGTTTCACCGCTCGCCAATAAAGAAAAATGGTCTGGCAGTATTATTGATTTTAACTCTCGCGCTGAGCGTATGGGCTGGTTGCCGTCTGCACCGCAATTAGCAACAAATCCTTTACGCATTGCAACTGCCGCAGCTGCAGCGGGCAAAGAACCTAAACAATATGTTGTGGATGAATTGAAATCTGGCAATTTGCAATTCGCTTGTCAAGATCCAGATTCACCGCAAAACTTCCCGCGCAATATGTTTATTTGGCGCTCCAATTTATTGGGCTCAAGCGGTAAAGGCCATGAATATATGTTGCGCCATTTGCTCGGCACTAAACATGGCTTGCTTGGTAAAGATTTAGGTGCAGATGGTAAACACCCACAAGATGTGAAATGGCATGAGCAAGCTGTTGAAGGCAAAGTGGATTTGTTGGTGACATTGGACTTCAGAATGTCTACCACCTGTTTGTATTCCGACATTGTTTTGCCTACTGCAACTTTTTATGAAAAAGACGATATGAATACCTCGGATATGCATCCGTTTATTCATCCGCTCAGCAAGGCTATTGACCCTGTGTGGGAGTCACGCAGCGATTGGGATATTTTCAAAGGTATCGCCAAAAAATTCTCTGAACTTTGCGTGAGTCAAACAGGTGTTGTTCATTTGGGTATTGAGAAAGATGTGGTAACACAGCCCACCATGCACGATACGCCGGAAGAGTTAGGGCAGCCCTTTGGTGTGAAGTCTTGGTGGAAAGGTGAGTGCGAAGCTATTCCCGGTGTAACTATGCCAAATATTGCAGTAGTTGAACGCGATTATCCAAATACCTATGCACGCTTTACCTCGGTTGGCCCCTTGTTAGAAAAATTGGGCAATGGTGGTAAGGGCATTAAATGGGATACCAAAGAAGAAGTTGAATTCTTAGGGAAATTAAATCGCATTCATCACGAAGAAGGCGCTAACCAAGGCCGCCCAAAAATTGAAACTGCGATTGATGCCTGTGAAGTTATTTTATCGCTTGCGCCAGAAACCAATGGCCATGTTGCAGTAAAAGCATGGGAGGCTTTGAGCGTTATTACTGGTCGTGAGCATGCGCACTTAGCCTTACCTAAAGAAGATGAAAAAATTCGCTTTGCAGATATTGTGGCGCAACCGCGCAAAATTATTTCATCGCCCACGTGGTCTGGTTTAGAAGATGAGCATGTTTCTTACAATGCCGGTTACACCAATGTGCATGAATTGATTCCGTGGCGCACGATTACTGGCCGCCAACAATTTTATCAAGATCATGAATGGATGCGCGATTTCGGTGAACAGCAATGTT
>CAZZEV010000510.1:0-1622 GCA_964653305.1 uncultured Cellvibrionaceae bacterium
TAGCGCGCATCGTTTTTATGCTGGTTGTTGATACGGCAAAACTAAAGCGTCGAGTAGTTGTTTACGGAGCAGGTGATCGGGCTAAAAAGCTGCTAGAAGATCTTGCGCCCGAAATTGATGTGCTTGGGGTGGATGTCGTAGGTTGCGTGCCTAATGCCAATGAAAACATTCAAGTTGATCAGAGTACAGTTTTGCCTTTGCCTAGCAACTGGCTCGATTTTGTAAAGCGCTCGCATATTTCCGAAATTGTGGTTTCTCCCGATGAGCGTCGGCGCGCCCAAGGCGATTCGGTATTTCCCCTCAATGATTTTCTAGATTGCAAGCTCGCTGGTGTACCTTCTTGTGATGCCCTGAGTTTTTGTGAGCGCGAGCTGGGCAAAATTGACATCACTTTATTGCAGCCAAGTTGGATGCTCTACTCTGACGGCTTTAAATACTCGAAGCGTCGGTTAATGGCAAAGCGAATTTTTGACTTGATCCTAGCGTCTGCCTTTTTTGCAGTACTTTGGCCCTTTATGCTGCTCACGGCTATTGCGGTTAAATTGGAAAGCCCCGGTCCCATCCTTTATCATCAAGTTAGGGTTGGCTTAAATGGTCGCCACTTTCGCATCTATAAATTTCGCAGTATGCGTCAGGATGCAGAAAAAAATGGCGCGGTATGGGCGCAAAAGAATGATGCGCGGGTTACTAAGGTGGGCGCATTTATTCGTAATACCCGCTTGGATGAGTTGCCCCAGCTTTATAACGTATTAGTCGGTAGCATGAGCTTCGTGGGCCCCCGCCCAGAGCGCCCAGAATTTGTAACGGACCTCTCGCAGCAAATACCTTTTTACGACACTCGACACAAGGTCAAGCCGGGGCTGATGGGGTGGGCACAGCTCAAGTACCCATATGGTGCTTCAGTCGAGGATGCAAAAAATAAATTGCAATATGACCTCTACTACACCAAAAATCACAGCTTCCTGATGGATATGTTAATCATGATTCAGACTGTTGAAATTATCTTGTTGGGCAAGGGCGTTCACTAATTCAGATTTCTCACGGAGTATATCAATGAAAAAAATTGCATGGTTGGGGCTAGTGTTTGCAGCTTGTGTGTTGGCGGCATGTAGCAGTTCTAAAAAAGTGACCGCACCCCCTATTTCAGATCGTGGTGTTACCGAGGAATACCGTATTGGCGTAGGTGATGCCTTGCAGATTAGTGTATGGCGTAACCCAGAGTTATCAACAAGTGTTCCAGTGCGACCAGATGGTAAAATTTCGTTGCCATTGATTGGTGATATTATGGCGGCCAATCTCACTTCCACCCAATTATCTAATAACATTATCGCTGGGCTTGAGAGTTATGTACGCAACCCACAAGTGACTGTTATTGTTGCCAACCCGAGCAGTTCTGATTTTCAGCGCCGAGTTCGCATTACCGGTGCCGTAGGTAGCCCACAATCTATACCTTATCGTGATGGCATGACCGTATTGGATTTGGTATTGCTTGCGGGTGGGCCAAATGAGTTTGCAGCTGCCAATAAAGCTAAGTTGTATCGCAAGGTAAACGGCGAAACAAAAGTCTACCCCATCTATTTGGGTGATTTAATTGAGAGTGGAAAAGTAGATACAAACTATCC
>CAZZEV010000510.1:1705-1925 GCA_964653305.1 uncultured Cellvibrionaceae bacterium
GAGATTTGGTCTGGGCACTCAAAGCGGAGCTTATAAAGTTTCGCTTTTGGGTTGTCGGCTTATTTGTTGCTGTTAGTTTTGCAGTGCTCCTCATAGGCGCCACTTTGCCAAAGACTTATTCAGCCAGTGCAATGCTGGTTGTTGATGTGACCAATATTATCGAGCCACTTATGAAGGGGCAGGCGGAGGTAACCAAGATAGATCGTTCTGAACAGGCGAA
>CAZZEV010000511.1:0-1915 GCA_964653305.1 uncultured Cellvibrionaceae bacterium
AATCCGCCAGAGTTGGCGTATACCGCTAAACTTTGAACGCCCGCCGTTAAATACACATTGTGGGAAATCGTGGTGTAGGTACCCCAGCCGCCGCTATTGGGAACACCGATGGTGGCCAAACCAACCCCGTTTCGATCCAACGTGAATTGCGCAGTTGACAGTGCTGATGCAACGCGGTATTCCACTTTGTAGGTGCCTGTTTGGGGAATGTTGATATTGTTATATTTCAACCATTCGCCACCATCTATGTAACCGACTGTGCCACCAGACACCGTTACGCTGCCGCCCACTTCATTAAAATTTTCAGCTTGGATCAGTATGGCCGCAGGTGCGGTTCCGCCATCCGCAGGTGGTGTACCTGTGTAGCCCGTTTGGCCTTCTTTGGTGAGCGCCAACACTAAGGTGCCATTTTTAACCACAACATTATTGGGTTCAAAATCGGCGTAGTTTTCACCAAAGGTCCAGTTGGCTTTGTTCCAGCGATTGGTATCAAAGGTATTAAAGTCATCGCGCCAACTACCGGCTGTTACAAAACCATTAGCGGCTGCGCTGTAGGGCTTGTACTCAATGTAATTTACAAACTGATACACCGGCAGAATGTTGTCATTCCACGCGCCCACCCACTCGGCGATATTGGCCGCCCAGAGATTAAAGCGGAGGTCTTGTGGGCTGGTGAGGCTAGTCACAAATTGCCCGCCAGTAATGCGGCGTACCTGACTGCCATCTACAAACCACGCGATGTAATTGGGTGTCCATTCCAACACATAGGTGTGATAGCCATCGCCCATTGAGAAGGGGGTGGTGTGCAAACCTTCAGTTTTGGTGGTAGGGCGATTGGTACCGATAATGACGTTACTCTGCCACTGAGTGGCGTTGTTTTTGCCGAAAATCTCTATATCGATCTCTTCCCAAAACGTGCCTGCTTGCTCAGAGCCGTTCTTGTAGGTGAAGAACGTTGAGAGCACACCACTGCCTTTGGCAACGCGCATGCGCATTTCATACCGGCCATATTTGTACGTTTGCTTAGAGTAAATCTCTGCGGCTTTGTAGGGTTTGGCGCTGGCGCCCATAACAAAGAGGCCGGCGGCCAAGACAACTGACCAACGGATAATGCTGTTAAAACCTAACATAATGAGTACCTTTATTGATTATTAGACGACTCGGTTTCTGGAGTTTGGAGTTGCTATATCTGTGAGCCTGTAACCTCTGGTTCACCAGCTCATCATGGTTTGGGCTAGGATGTTTTGCGCACCAGTTTGCGCAGATTGCTGAATATGGTGCCCCATCAGGTATGGCTTGTTACTTTCCGTAAAGGCATCACTTTTTTGAATGAGAAAAGTGATGGCATATTGTTGTAAAAACGCTGTGAGCAATTTGCGTCGGGTTTGCGTATCAATGAGATTAAATATCTAATCAAATCTAAGGCGAGTGTTTATGAAACAGTTTTTAGTGGTCGGCGGGACTAAGGGAATCGGTTTGGCAACAACACAAGCCCTGGTAAAGCAGGGGCATAAAGTTTTTGTGTGGGCACGCAACACTGTCGACATTGAAGGCGCAGCTGTCATTGCCAATGATGCAACTGGCGGCCTGGATCTAAATGGCTTGCCGGATGTGTTAAATGGAATTGTCTATTGCCCGGGTAGCATCAATTTAAAGCCGTTTCATCGGCTGAGTTCTGACGATTTTGCCCGCGACTGGCGGCTGAATGTGATGGGGGCAGTTGCGACGTTACAAGCAGTTATGCCCAAGTTGAAGGCGGCGGACAAGGCGAGTGTGGTTCTGTTTAGTACCGTTGCGGTCGGTTTGGGTATGCCGTTTCACGCCAGCATTGCCAGCGCAAAAGGTGCAATCGAAGGCCTAACAAAATCTCTCGCCGCAGAATGCAGTTTCTGGAAATTCTGCCAATGGTGCTTTG
>CAZZEV010000512.1:0-1912 GCA_964653305.1 uncultured Cellvibrionaceae bacterium
GCCAGGTAAGCATCTCTGGTTCCTTATTAGTCTTACAACAACACAAGCGCGGCGAGAATAATCACCACACCGGCAGCAATGGTGGCAGCGTACCAACGTACACTCCCGGTTTGAGTTGCACTCAACCCCTTGTAAACCTGCACAATACCGGCAGGAATCAAATTGAAGGTCTTATCAACAGGGTCTTTACGCAGAATTTGCGCAAGGAACACATACGGCTTAACAAATATCTTGTCGAACAACCAGTCAAAGCCCCAAGCTGCAAACCAGAACTTGGTCAGCACTTTACCGATTGATGATGAGGCAATTGATTTAACAATTTTGGTATCGAACAAGAACAGGAAAGTTGCTAAGAGTGTGCCCGTAATTGCTGTAGCAATCGCAATGATTTCGACGAAGTGTTTAGAACCTTCATCTACTTCGTGATTTCCAGGCAAGACACCATCTAAAGGAGGGACAATCAAGGCGCCGAGGCCGGTTGAAAGAACCAACAGAATACCTAATGGCAGCCAGTAATCTGCGCCGTGAAGCGCATGAACTTCAGTCTTGGCTTCTCCGTGGAAAGCTACAAAAATCAAACGGAAGGTATAAATGGCCGTCATGAACGCACCCGCCAACCCAGCATAAAACAACTCTGGATGACTGTAAGACTGCAGCAAAATTGCGTCTTTTGAGTAGAAACCTACGGTCACGAATGGCAAAGCAACTAAGGCTGCACCGCCGACTAAGAAACAGGCATAAACAAATGGGATCTTTTTGCGCAACCCGCCCATTTTGAAAATGTTCTGTTCATGATGACAAGCAATTATGACAGCGCCCGAAGAGAGGAATAGAAGCGCCTTGAAGAATGCGTGGTAAACCAAATGCCAAATAGCAGGTTGATAGGCCTCAACGCCTAACGCCAAAAACATGTAGCCAATTTGGCTCATGGTTGAATAAGCCAAAATACGCTTGATGTCGGTTTGTACTAGCGCCGCAAAGCCTGCGATAAACAAAGTCACCGCACCAATTACGCCAACGAGATAGAGGACATCTGGCGCCAATTCAAAGAGTGGATGCGTACGAGCAATCAAGTAAACGCCTGCCGTTACCATGGTCGCGGCGTGGATTAATGCAGACACTGGCGTTGGGCCGGCCATTGCATCCGCCAACCATGTTTGCAATGGCAACTGAGCAGATTTACCAACAGCGCCGCCCAACAGCATAAGGGTGGCAAAAACAATTGCAGAAGAACCAACCGCAAATACAGTGGGCGCTTTTTCTAATACTTCTTGAATATTGAGCGTGCCCAGGTGTTGGTATAAAACGAACAACCCAATTGCCATAAAGGCATCGCCCACACGAGTAACAATAAAGGCTTTACGAGCGGCAGCGCCATTCGCGGGATCACGATAGTAATAGCCGATCAGCAAGTAAGAGCAGAGGCCTACCCCTTCCCAACCGAAATACAAAGACACCAAGTTATCGCCCAACACCAACAAAATCATGCTGGCGAGGAAAAGATTCATGTAGGAGAAGAAGCGCGCAAAGTCTTCATCTCCACGCATGTACCAAGAGGCGAATAAGTGAATCAGGAAGCCCACGCCGGTAATCACACCAAGCATGGTTAAAGACAAACCATCCAAGTGCAAATTAAACGCGGGTGCGAAACCGTCAACGTTAACCCATGTCCAAAGTGGTTGGACAAAGGCTTCTCGTGTTGGCTGATTCAGAAATTCATATCCCGCCCAAGCGGCAACTAACGCAGACAAGCCGACCGAACCGACACCCACAAACGCTGCAACATTTTCAGATAAACGTTTACGGGCTGATACGAGGATCAAAAAACCGATAAGAGGAAATAAAATTGTTAAATAAAGTTGGTTCATCCGCGCATCTCACTTGCTGCATCAACGTCCAGAGACTGGTAGCG
>CAZZEV010000513.1:0-1911 GCA_964653305.1 uncultured Cellvibrionaceae bacterium
TCCAAATGGAATTTATAGACAACATTAATCATTTGCTTGGCGATAACCTTAAAGCGAGCTTGAATCCGGGGGCAAAGCTTAAAATAGCGGCTTCCTGCTTTTCAATTTATGCCTATGAAGCGTTAAAGGCTGAGCTGGAAAAAATTGATTCTTTGGAGTTTATATTTACATCTCCTACCTTTGTTGAGAGTGAAGTTGCCGATCGAATCAAAAAGGAACAGCGCGAGTTCCATATTCCAAGAGCTGAGCGAGAGCGGAGCTTTTACGGTAGTGAATTTGAGATTCAACTAAAAAACAAGCTTACTCAAAAAGCGATTGCCAAAGAGTGCGCTGATTGGATCTCTCGCAAAGCCAACTTCCGCTCTAATAAAACTAAAGCGCCGATGCAGCAATTTGTCTGCATAAAATCCCAACAGCATGACGCCGCTTACACACCTATTCATGGGTTTACAGCCGTTGATCTTGGGTATCAGCAGGGCGATGCGGTATCAAACTTTGTAAACAAAATCAGTGATTCCACCTTCGCTGTAAATTACCTCAATTTATTTGATCAAATTTGGGGCGATGCAGAAAAGCTTGACGATGTAACTCAGCGATTAATTAACCATATTGCCAGCGTCTACCAAGAAAACTCGCCAGAAAAAATCTACTTCTTAATGCTCTACAATATTTTCAACGAGTTTTTAGAAGACTTGTCTGAAGATGTTTTACCAAACGATTTAACTGGCTATAAAGATTCGCTGATTTGGAACAAGTTATTCAATTATCAAAAAGATGCAGCAACCGGCATTATCAACAAATTAGAAACCTACAACGGCTGTATTCTGGCGGATAGCGTTGGTCTAGGTAAAACCTTTAGTGCCCTTGCGGTCATTAAATATTATGAACTTCGCAATAAATCTGTTTTAGTACTTTGCCCTAAAAAGCTGGCAGAAAACTGGACTAACTACAACGGCAATTATGTTACTAACCCTTTTGTGAAAGATCGTTTTAGTTACGATGTGCTTTGCCATACGGATTTGCAGAGAAACTCAGGTGAATCCTTAGGTATCACCCTCAATAGAGTAAATTGGGGTAACTACGATTTAGTGGTTATTGATGAATCCCACAACTTTCGCAATAACGACGCCTATAAAGAAACGGAAACGCGCTATCAAAAATTAATGAACAATGTGATTCGCGCGGGTGTTAAAACTAAAGTGCTCATGTTGTCAGCAACGCCGGTCAATAACCGCTTCAATGATTTGCGCAACCAACTTGCTTTGGCCTATGAAGGTGAATCAGAAAAGCTGCAAACCAAAATTGGTACAACCCGCAGTATTGAAGAAATTTTTAAGCGCGCGCAAAAAGTGTTTAATGAATGGTCTGAGTTGCCGCCAGAAGAGCGCACCGCCGCCACAATTCTAGAGTCCTTAGATTTCGATTTCTTTCAGTTGTTGGATAGCGTCACCATTGCGCGTTCACGCAAACACATACAAACTTTTTATGACACTAAAGATATAGGTGATTTCCCTGAGCGATTAAAACCTATTTCAGTTCATTGCGCGTTGACTAACCGTAATGATGTAATTGGCTTTAATGACATATTCAATCATCTAACGCTGCTTAATTTGGCGGTGTATGCCCCTGTGAGTTACATTCTCGCCAGCCGCTTAGAAAAATATGAAGCGCTGTATGATACCGATGTCAGTACCGGCGGCGCAAAACTAAAACAGGTAGATAGAGAAAAGAGCCTTAAACGCTTAATGACAATTAACCTGCTCAAGCGTTTAGAAAGTTCAGTGCACTCATTCCGGTTAACGCTTGAAGGTTTGCGTGATAACCACCAGCGAACCTTGCAAAGCATTATCAGCTTCCAACAGCAAGGTGACGCAACAGCAGCCAATATTGAAATTGAAGATATTGCCAGCG
>CAZZEV010000514.1:0-885 GCA_964653305.1 uncultured Cellvibrionaceae bacterium
ATGGGTTATACGCCGCACTCAATTTGACAAACTAACCGAGAAAGAACGCTGCTGGCGCTTGCGCGTATTGATTTGGATGTTCATGGCGGCGATGTCCAGCGCTACCTACTTTTTATACGTTCCGGGCGATATCGCCATGCAGTCATTACTGGCAATTTTTTTACTCGGCAACGCGACCATACTCATCGCTTCTTTAACCGGCGTGGACTGGATGCGTACCTTTGTTGCACTCTTAATACTGGGCATTCCGAATGCGATTCATTTAATCTTTGATGGCATTACGATGGATCAACGTGTGCTGTTGGCGCTTGGCTGTTGCGGGCTCATAGTGCCAATACCCTTCGCGCAGATTTCTGCGGTGCAATCGCGTTTAATGCGCAAGCAGTTTGAATCCCGCCTGCAAGCAGAGGGTGCCGCCAAGGCAATGAGCTCCGTTGCGCTGGCTAAATCCCGTTTCTTTGCCGCGATTAGTCATGATTTGCGCCAACCGGTACACGCTATTGGGCTTTATCTTGATGCGATTGAACGCGTGGTTACCGAGTCTGGCAATAAACAGGCTAGGAACGCGGTGACGGGGATTACTGTGTCGTGGCAAACCCTAAACGATTTGCTCTCCAAGGTGCTCGATTTGGCGCGCTTAGAAGCCAATATGGAAAAACCGGATCTGTACCCCCTGTGCTTGGCTTCTTTAATTCAGGAAGTGGTTTTGCAACATAGCTCCATTGCCGAGCGCAACGGCGTGCGCCTAATAGCACTGACCAAACCAAATTGTTGGGTGTATGCAGACGAGTTGATGCTCAAGCGCGTGCTCTCCAATTTGCTCGGCAACGCCATCAAATTTGCCCCACCGGGCAGCACAGTAGCGCTAGCTGTGCGGCGCTCGCG
>CAZZEV010000514.1:895-1905 GCA_964653305.1 uncultured Cellvibrionaceae bacterium
ATGTGCAAATCAATAACCATGCTCGCGACCCTTCTCAAGGCTTGGGATTGGGCTTGGCCATTGCTAAACGCCTCACTGAATTGCTGGGCGGAACCATTAGCGTTCGCTCTCGCGCAGGTGCTGGTTGCTGCATGACGGTGGCACTAGAGCGGTATGCCCCCGCGTCAGCCCCCCTTCCAGTAACGCCTGCGAATGTTGCGCCTAAAAACGATTTTTTCAATGTGGATACCACGGCAATGAAAGGCTTGCGCGTGTTGCTGGTGGAAGATGATGTATTGGTGGGTGGCGCTATGCTTCAGCTACTGCAATCCTGGGGCAGCCGAGTGCACTGGGAGCAAACGGCAGTGGCAGCAAGGCGGTATACCTCTAAATACGACATTGCGATTTGCGACGTGCGCTTGCCCGGGAACGAGTCTGGCCTAACGCTCGCCACAGGGTTGCAAGCCACTGGCAAACGCGTGTTACTCATCACCGGTGAAACCGATTCGGAATCCCGCGATTACGCCACCCAACATAATATCCAGCTGCTCACCAAACCTGTCTCCCCCAGAGAACTAAAGAGCGCCCTAGAATCACTGACCAATTCACCTCAGTAAAGTAAGTAAGCGCCATCCCACAGCCCCACAAACTTCTCTTTGAAAAATATATTGACTTGGTTAGACACCTAACTATAATTGGTTAGACGACTAACTAAACTCATTCATCTATCAAGGATTACATATGCTTAGCAGAAGAGGATTATTAAAAATCGGGGCCGCGAGCATTACTGTTTTAGGTGTAGGCTCTGTTGCTTGGTGGAATACACGTTCACCCACCGCAGCTTACGCACCTTGGGCAATTGCAGGGAAAAGCTTTGGCGACCCTCGACTAGATGCCTTGGCCTACGCAATTTTGGTACCCAATCCGCATAACCGCCAACCTTGGAAGGTAGCCTTAAAAAATGACTTGAGGCTCAGCTTGTACTGCGACCTTGAACGCAGACTACCCGAAACCGACCCTTTCGATCGTCA
>CAZZEV010000515.1:0-1904 GCA_964653305.1 uncultured Cellvibrionaceae bacterium
GAGAAAATATCATGAGTGAAAAAATCTGGATCAGCGTGTGTGAATTCCAAGACCTCTTGCCCGATACTGGTCTTTGTGCATTGGTCAAAAAACAACAAGTTGCGCTGTTTAATTCGCGTCGTTTGAATGAAGTTTTCGCAGTATCCAACTTTGACCCTATTGGTGAAGCCAACGTTTTGTCGCGCGGAATTTTGGGGTCAATTGGTGATGAAGTCGTAGTGGCATCGCCACTCTACAAGCAGCATTTTAATTTGCGTACCGGCGAGTGCTTAGAAAAGCCAGAGTACAACATCACTGTTTATCCCGTGCGTGTTGAAGATGGCTTGGTGCAAGTTCAGATTTAAATATTTTATGCATAATGTTTTTGCGTTTGAATTCCCTTCTTCTTCGACTGCTTCATGAGTCGTTTATGGGTAGCCATTTGGCTACCCTTTTTTATTTTTCAGATTTTATTTGAGTTTAATATTTAAAGCCAACGCCAAGCATAAATACAGTAGGATCTATGCTCACATCAACGCTCGCAGCATGTTTTCCGTTTACGTTAATGTCGGCGGTAGTCTCAATATCAATTTTCCAAATGGCTGCGTTGATATACACATTGTCAGATACTTTGAAATCTGCGCCCAATTGATAAGCAATACCCGTTGAATAATCGAGTGATAAACTGGTCTTACCATTGAGTGCTGTGTCTAAGGTCTTTGTGGTTTTGGTATCAAAAAAGCTGGTGTAATTCAGGCCTAACCCGACGTAAGGTTGGAAGCTCTCGCCTTCAAGCGGATAATACTGAACAGAAATTGTTGGTGGTAAATGTTTAGTGCTGCCAATATCAACACCTTTCAATGCGCCTGAGCCAACAATATCGTGTTCAAAGGGTAACGCTGCAAGAACTTCAACGCCCCAGTGTTTATTAATAAACCATGTACCTGTAAAGCCAAGATTGGTTGCATTCTCTACGTCTACGCCACCGCCTAATACTGCACCGCTGCTTGCGTCCGGCTGAACGCTAGCGGCGCCAACACGAAAGAATAATTCATTTTGTTCGTGAGCGAAGGTGCTTGCAGTGCACAGTAAGGTTGCTGCTGCCAATACTAATGATTTACGCATCTATTTTTACCTCTGTCTGATTTAAGTAGCGATGTTCATTCTCTACTTCTGCGTTGAAATATTTCTGATGTAAATCAAGTGTTTCCATTTGTTACAAAAATAGTCTGCAACTTGTTTTTTGTTTGACATGCGTCAAGGAGGTGGGCGCGAAAATTTGACTGTACGATTAATAATTAATGAATTGGCGTGTTAATTGCTCTTATTGATATGAATCAACAGTATTTCAATCAACACACGGAGCCGCTATGAACCGCAATGATGTCACTGAAAAAATTATTACCGTAAAAGTTTCCAAAGGCATTAAATGGTGCGATGTCGCACAGAAGTTGGGCTTAAGTAAAGAGTGGGTAACCGCAGGTTGTTTGGGTCAGATGACGTTTAACGCAGAACAAGCAAAAATTCTTGCCGAGATTTTTGAGTTAACCGTGGAGGAGCAAAAGTGGCTGCAAGTCGTACCCTATAAAGGTTCGCTACCGACTGAGGTTCCAACGGATCCTCTCATTTATCGCTGGTATGAAATTGTGAATGTTTATGGCACAACCATTAAGGAATTAATTCACGAAGAGTTTGGCGATGGCATTATGAGCGCAATTGATTTCAGTATGGATATTGTGCGCGAGCCAGACCCAAAGGGCGACAGAGTTAATGTGGTATTATCTGGAAAGTTTTTACCTTACAAACAATATTAACGTACATTCATTTTCTTTAGATTTGCAGTAGAAGGAAAATCTGGCTTTCCTTCTATTTCCGCAACAAGGGTTCAAATAGTCCATAACGCCAATTTCTCACGGCCATTACCA
>CAZZEV010000516.1:0-1886 GCA_964653305.1 uncultured Cellvibrionaceae bacterium
ACTCGGCAGAAATATCTGGCGCCACCACGCGCAAGCGAGCGCCCGCTTTTGCAAGCAAGCGGCCTTTGCGCGTTGCAATATCACCACCACCCACCAAGAGGCAAAGGCGGTTTTTTAAATCAAGAAAGACGGGAAAATAATCCATAAAAGCTCTGCAGTTTTTAAACACCAATCACAAAAAGAAAAAGGTGGGCAAGCCCACCTTTCAAAATTCAAAACTTATTTTTTACTAGGTAACAATTCTTTCACGCCACCCATATAGGGCTGCAAGACTTCTGGAATTTCTACGCTGCCATCGTCGCGCTGATAATTTTCCAACACTGCCAACAAGGTACGGCCAACAGCCAAACCTGAACCGTTAAGGGTATGCAGTAATTCTGGTTTGCCGGTTTCTTTATTGCGATAGCGCGCCATCATGCGGCGTGCTTGGAAATCGCGGAAGCTACTGCAGGATGAAATTTCACGGTATTTATCTTGCGATGGAACCCAAACTTCGATGTCGTAGGTTTTAGCAGATGAAAAGCCAATATCACCGCCACATAAAATCACCGTGCGGTGCGGCAAGCCAAGTTTTTGTAAAATAATTTCGGCGTGACCCACCAAGCTTTCTAAAGCAGCATCTGATTCTTCGGGGCGAACAAATTGTACCAACTCCACTTTTTCAAATTGGTGCTGACGAATCATGCCGCGCGTATCGCGACCGTAGCTGCCCGCCTCTGAACGGAAGCAGGGAGAGTGACACACCAATTTAATTGGCAATTGCGCATCTTCCACAATTTCATTGCGGTAGATATTGGTCACTGGAACTTCTGCGGTGGGAATTAAATAGAATTCGCGGTCGTCTGTAAGCTTGAATAAATCTTCTTCGAACTTAGGCAATTGACCTGTGCCGAATAAAGAATCGCGATTCACTACAAATGGCACGTTAACTTCTTCATAGCCATGTTGATTGGTGTGCATATCCAACATAAATTGTGCAAGCGCACGATGCAAACGCGCCACACCGCCGCGCAATACCGCGAAGCGAGTGCCGGTAATTTTGGTGCCCACTTCAAAATCCAATCCACCTAAATCCGCGCCCAAATCTACGTGATCTTTAACAGGAAAGTGGAAGCTGCGCGGCATGCCCCAGCGGCGAACTTCTACGTTATCTTCATCGCTTTTACCTTCGGGCACTTCGTCTGCAGGGGTATTGGGAATTGCGTTTACAAACTCATCCCATTCCGCTTGAACTTTCACCAACTCTGCTTCGGCATTCGTTAATTCTTGCTTGATGTTTTCGACTGCTTGCATCAAGGGCGCAACATCCTCACCGGCTTGCTTGGCTTTACCAATCGCTTTTGAGCGAGTGTTGCGATCTTGTTGCAGCGCTTCGGTTTTGATTTGAATCGCTTTGCGTGATTCTTCCAGCGCATTAATGCGCGCAACATCTAATACAACACCGCGCTTACTTAAAGCAACGGCAACAGCTTCGGGGTTATTGCGGAGTAATTTTGAATCTAACATGATGAGTAATTTCTGTTATAAAAGTTGAAATGAAAAGTTAATAGATAAATTTAATAATCAAAATAATTTTTGCGTTAGCTGCATACCCACATACGCAAACAACAAACCTAAAACCACTGAGCTTGCCGCATAAAAAATTGCGTTAAAAACATGGCCTTCTTGCCATGTTTGCAATATCTCTAACGAGAAGGATGAGAAGGTCGTAAAACCGCCCAAAATTCCCGTAATGAAAAATAGCCGCCATTCAGCAGGAATCAATTGTTTTTCTACTATCACGACATAGGCAACGCCGATTAAAAAAGAACCGACAATATTGACAATAAAAGTGCCAATTGGAAAACGCAAATTCAGCATAGGCGTTAAGTAGCCAACGGCTGCAA
>CAZZEV010000517.1:0-1862 GCA_964653305.1 uncultured Cellvibrionaceae bacterium
ACTCGGATAACCCTGCACCAGCAACAACGCCAAAGCCCACCACGCACAGGCGACAATTAAGAGCGACTTAATGAAAGGTAGATTCAACCCTTGTTCTGCAGCAGTAGACATCCCAATCGCCCAACAAATAGCAAGCAAGATGGCGCCAATAAAACCGACATAAAGTAGACGCTGCCAGATTGCGCCGCAGCTGGATAAATTCGCCCACTCCCATGCGCCAATCAATACCACTGCCCCGATAAATAATGGGAAATGTGCAGGCGACAAACCAAATAATGCCGCTAAAAATACAATCGTTAAAACAATCGCGGTGATAACACGTTGCTTAAGCATGAGTGACTCCCGCTTCTATTTGATCGCCTGTCATGCCAAAGCGGCGCTGACGGTCATGAAATGCAGCTGCGGCACGCTTGAGCTCCTCGCCATCAAAATCTGGCCAAAGTTTATCGCTGAAAAAAAATTCGGCGTAGGCACTTTGCCAAAGTAAAAAATTGCTGATGCGTACTTCACCACCGGTACGAATTAATAAATCGAGCGGTGGCAAATCGGCCATGGAGGTATAGCGATCAAGCAAGTCTTCGTTTACATCGGAGGCGTTAATGCGGCCTTCTTTTACCTCTTGCGCAACTTTTTTTGCTGCTTCAGCAATATCCCAACGGCCACCGTAATCGGCAGCAATAACTAACGTCATCTTGCCATCTTTGGTCAATTCTTCTGCCGCTTCAATTGCGTTTTGTATGCCTTTACTAAAGCGAGTGCGATTTCCAATTACACGCAGGCGAACGCCTTTTTTCTTGAGCGCTTTAGCTTCATTTTTGAGATACAACTGAAACAACGACATAAGCGCTTCAACTTCCAGTGGAGGGCGTCTCCAGTTTTCACTGCTAAAGGCAAATACGGTAAGAACTTCTGCACCAATTTCTTCACAGGCTGTCATGGCATCGCGAATACGCTCAACACCCGCTTTGTGGCCTGCAACGCCGGCTAATCCGCGCTGCTTAGCCCAACGATTGTTGCCATCCATAATGATAGCCACATGACGAAGTTGATTGTGAGACACTGGTTTCTCCCGCTTAGCGAGCCGCCGCATAAAATCCCTGCGAATCGGCAATTTTAAACTGTATTTTTAATTTTCTATTTTACAAAAACAAACTGGCTCGCTAAAAATAGCGAGCCAGTTTGTTGGAGTAGAGCCATTACACTGCCATCAAATCAACTTCTTTGGCCGCCAAGGCTTTGTCCACTTCTGCGATATATTTATCAGTAATTTTTTGAATTTCATCCTGTGCGCGACGATCATCGTCTTCGCCAATAGCTTTATCTTTCAACAAGGCTTTCACATCGCCCAATACGTCGCGGCGCACATTGCGCACAGACACGCGACCATTTTCGGCTTCTGCGCGCGCTTGTTTGATAAAGTTTTTACGAGTTTCTTCCGTCAACATTGGCAGCGGCAAACGAATCAAACCATTGTTGGTAGATGGGTTTAAACCCAAGTTTGATTTCATGATGGCCTTTTCAATTTCAGGCACCAAGTTGCGCTCCCATGGGCTAACTGAAAGCGTACGCGCATCTTCAACGTTGATATTGGCGAGCTGACTTAACGGCGTTTCAGCACCATAATAATTCACCATAATGCCATCCAAAATACTGGGGTGAGCACGGCCAGTACGGATTTTGCTGAAGTGATTCACCATAGCTTCAACGGCTTTTTTCATACGCGCTTCGGCGTCTTTTTTAATATCATTAATCATTACTTTTATCCTCTTCAATCAAAGTGCCTTCATTGCTGCCTACAACAATGTTTAACAAGGCGCCGGTTTTATTCATACGGAACACACGCACAGGCATATCGTGTTCGC
>CAZZEV010000518.1:0-1858 GCA_964653305.1 uncultured Cellvibrionaceae bacterium
CACCAGCCGCCTAGCCTCTAGAAACGAAAACCTAGCTTCTATTGGTTTGCCCCTCGCTAAAAGTACAACTCTATTTTTTAATTAAGGGTTGCCATTTCAGATATGTTGCAGATCGCCATAGCCATTCCACTGGCCCGTAGTTATAACGAGCAAGCCAGAACTTGCAAAAAATTACTTGAATAGCGAATACCGCAACGCAAATTACAGCGTTTAGCGCGGGTGATGTTAAGAAAAATAAACCTAACCCAAAATGGAAAAACAAAATCACGCCAAAAAGTGATTGGCTTAAGTAAGAAGTGAGCGCCATTTTCCCAATATAGGACAGTGGAGCCATGCGTGCGTGCCACTTGGGTTTTAGCATTAGCAAACAAACGGAAGCTATGTAAAAAATTGTCACGCTGGCGTTGAGTACGTCTGCAAGCGAGCCGCTAATCCAGCGGCTCCACACGGCGTTTTTTACATCTACAGATAAGACTTGAATACTAATTCCAAAGATAATACTAATTATTATAAAGCAAATAATCATTAGCCCTGTTTTCCTCCAAACTTTTATAAAGAAGTCTTTGGATTTCTCCATATCCTCAAACCATTTCAAACGACCGGCCAGCATGCCGAGCATAAAAAATCCGAAAGTGATAAAGAAACGGCCGGAGCTGAGTTGATAATCAATTTTTTCCTGAATGGCGTAGATGTTGTGCGCAACAACGTCTGAAAAAGAGGCTTGAGTTATTGCCGCATAATATCTGGCTCCATTCTCTATAAAATTATCCGCGATAAACGCTGGTGTTCCCTGCACAAAAATGGAGATAACTTCAATAATTTTGGTGGGTATGTTAAGAATACATGCAGCGGCAATAATGGCTGTAGCTTTATTGCTGAGATTGCGAGCAAAAAGCAGCAGGAACCCGAGTGGAACATAAATGGTTAAAATATCCGCACGCCAGAATAGGTGGTGTAGTATTCCAATCATCCCCAAAATTAGCAGGCGCCAAGCAAAACGTAGAGTTGGGTTTTCATATTTGGCGACCAATCCCTTAATTTGAATGTAAAAGCTCAGTCCAAATAAAAATGAAAAGAGTGAGAAAAACTTGGCGCTAAAAAATAAAAAGTTGAACGCCATGGCAATGCCGTTGGGAATATCCAAATAGGCGGTGTAAACGTATTCGGGCAGTGGGCCACCGGAATACCAAAAAATCATATGCGCGTAAAGGATGCCAAAGAGCGCGAACCCGCGTAGTACGTCGATGGTTAAGATGCGCGGCTGGGTAAGTGGTGCTGCAGGTATTGGTGCTGTATTTTTGAGGAAGCTAATAGTGCCCACGGGAATTCCTTTGAATGAAGTATTGTTATTTTGCATTCTTTGATGCGGTTGTACAGGGTGCCGGCGTACAAATCTATTTATTAAGACGCATTTTTATGGGTTTTGGATGCATGCGCTTTTGAATTTAAATATGAAAATGAAGCGTGTTACAACTCCTTGTTTTGGTCTTTGTTGGTGCCGTGAAATACCTGTCAGAAGGTAGTAAAAAATTATTGACCAGAATTATCTTTAGGCCTAGTATCTAGTTGTGGTAGATGAAAAAAACCACAAGATATGGTGATAGTAAGTGATTGAACTCTTGGTGTTTGTCATCAAACGTTCACAGGCTTCTGTTACTTCTGACTTTGTGATGGGCTGTTTTCAAATCAATGAGCGAGGTGATTTCGACAATAGGAAATATGTACTGTGTTCTGTCTGCAACGTTATCTAGGTAGTGCGTTATTAATAGAAACTAGAAAGCTAAACCTTGTTAACTTTGAACATGTTGTTAACTTTGAATCTGTTGTTAACTTAAAGCTAAGGGCGGTGACCATTTAT
>CAZZEV010000519.1:0-1853 GCA_964653305.1 uncultured Cellvibrionaceae bacterium
CTGGTAATGGCAATGCGCCATACAAAGACAACACGATTTGCGACAAATCGCCAATTCGGAAGTCGCGGCCTAGGGTGGCTTTGGCTGCTTCTACTTGGTAGTCACCGATGGCTTGGTACAAGAAGGGTTTGGCATCTTGGTCAATCATCCTCTTACGAATAATCATGCATGAGGGTTTACCTAAGTCACTTGTTATCCATTTGAAACCAAGCTTTTCTGCAACAGCTGCCGTAGTGCCTGATCCGCCAAAGAAATCTAAGACAACACCACCAGGCGGGCATGATGCTTTTATTATCCTTTCGAGCAAGGCTTCTGGCTTTTGTGTGGCGTAACCAGACCGCTCTCCAGCATCTGATTGAATTGATTGGATATCTGACCAAACATTCTCTGGAACTTTGCCTTCATCTAAGTAATAGCGGTAAAGCTTTTTCTTGCCAGTCCCCCACTTTTCAACATACTCACGGCCATCTTCATCAAACCCCATTCGGCCGCCATAATTTTTTCCTGACTTATCTTGTTTATGAGGGGTGAACGGCATACGAACAGCTTTGCCATCAAAGAACGAAGATTCGCTTTTTGTGTAAACAAATATCAAGTCATGTTTCTTCGCAAAACTCTCATTCGATTTACCCCCTTGGCTGTAATGCCAAACGATTTCATTTTCAAAATATTTTTTTCCGAAGATTTCATCCAGTAATATTTTTACGTAATGCCCAACATGCCAATCTAAGTGAACGTAAATTGAGCCAGTGTGTGCAAGAAGTTCGCGCATCAAAATCAAGCGAGGTGTAATCATGGCTAAGTAGGATGCCGTGCCATCACTCCATGTATCTGAGTAAGCAAATTGCTCAATAACAGTTGGCCTCTGCTCAATCTCAACGCCAGGTAGCGTGACCTTCGTTCGGTAGTCAGCCTTTGAATCAAAAGGCGGGTCGATGTAAATCAAATCAACCTTACCGCGCAGGCTAGGCGTGTTTTCATCACCAGCCAACAGCGCAGCCATTGCCATCAAGTTATCGCCATAAATCAATCGATTCGCCCAAGGCGTCGAGTCATGCGCTGCGCCAAGGGTTGGCTGGGCGTTATCCACCAAGCTCGCTTGCCCGGGTGCAAACACTTCGCGCTGGTTGGCTTTGTTTTGGCTGTTGATCCAATCTTCAGCCCTGGTGTCGCGAGCTGGCAAGACAACTTCGCGTGTTTGCAAGCTGATGCGTTGACGACTCTCGATGCCCTCTAAGATTTTCTCGGCTTGCTTACGTCCATTCGCCACGACGTCAGGCAACAGATCAAGGAGCGACTTAGGCATTTATACCCCTAAATATGAATACAATATATATATTAGTACAAATAATTAATTCATTAACATTAATCAATAAGGGGCTGAATTCGTTTAGCGCTTGCCTGATGCAATGGTTAAAACAGGCTGTTCATTTAGGCCTGTGGTCCCCGACTGAGAGTTTGATATGTCCCCGCTGGAGATTTTGCTTGGCGAAATACCGGATGTTCCGAACATATGCGTGCTTCTGTGCCGTCTGAAATCACCAACAACTCGTTGTAGGTAAACACATCGGCAATTTGCTCTTTGTAGGTTTGTATTTGGTCGTAGGCCTTCCAAATATCTGCATTCACATAGGCTGGGTTCTTTAGCTCGACCAGCACCAGCGGTAAACCGTTGATGCACAAAATAATGTCAGGCCTGCGCGTGTGGCGCGGCCCATTGATGGTGAACTGCTGCACCGCCAGCCGCTTATTGGCGTCGTGTTGTGCCAATCGACTAAGCGCACAAAGTCGCCACGCGTTTCGCCATTGCGCTGATACTGCACCGGCACACCCGCCACCAGCACGCGGTGGAA
>CAZZEV010000520.1:0-1835 GCA_964653305.1 uncultured Cellvibrionaceae bacterium
CGACCCAAACTCAGATCGGCAAGTTGAAGAGATGTTGCGCAATAAATTTAATATTCACTTGCCGCAACGCACATCCATGAATGAATCGCTAGCCGCTGTGAATAGCGATCACGAAATTATTGGTTTGATTCAACAATATCGCGTACTAGCGCCGTTGTAATCGCGGTATTAAGTTATCACGGGATAAGGTTAACGTTGGTTATCATTTATGTTGCTAGGTTTAATTATCGCCTGTGAGATTGGCTTTTGGGTTTTCTTGTTTCTAGGTTTGTTCGCTAGGTATTTATTAAAGTGGCCTAGGCTTAGTAAGGGGTTATTATTGTGTGTACCCTTAATGGATCTGGTGCTTTTGTGTGCATCTATCTTAGATCTAAATAGCGGTGCAACTGCAGAATTTGCGCACGGTCTTGCCGCTGCATATTTAGGGTTTACCGTGGTGTTTGGCCCCAGCCTCATTCAATGGGCCGACGAAAATATGGCGCACAGATTTACAAATACCCCTAAACCTTATCGCCCAACACATGGATGGGAATATACTCTTTATGAATGGGCTTTATGGCTTAAAGCTGCCCTAGCGTGTGTCATTGCTGCACTTTTATTGTTTGGTGCAATTTTCTTTGTCGATCAGCCACAAAAAACCGAAGCGCTTACAGAGTGGTTTTATATTTTGGGCTCCTTATTGTTTTGTTGGCTTCTTCTTTATCCGCTTTGGTATACGGTGTTTCCGAAAAAGCAAAGCCGCAGTTAGTAACAACACGGCTCTCCCTGAGTAGTAATTGAATGCTAAATATTATCTAAGCCTTTACTTCCGCATCAGCATTATCCTGCACAAAATAGACCGACAGCGCGCCCAAGATCATACATACACCTGCCAGCACGATAATGTAAATCGCTTGGTTATCGAATACGTATTTCAGAATTTGGCCCGCCACTAAGCCAGATACAATTTGCGGTGCGGCAATGGTGAAATTAAAAATTCCCATATACACACCGGTTTTATCGGCGGGTAATGAGCTGGAGAGAATCGCGTAGGGCATGGCTAAAATGGCGGCCCATGCGATACCAATGCCTAGCATGGGTATAAGTAAGTTAAGCGCGCCGCGCGGTACATCTACTTGCGTTACTAATAAATTAACATGCACTATTTCAGCGTTTTGAAAAAACAAAAAGCTGATGTAGCCGATGCCACCTGCAAGCAGTGAGAGCGAGTAAGTTAATTTGCGGCCAAGGCGATTTGCAATGCGCGTTAATACGATTGAAAAGAGCGCCGCAAATAAAGAGTAGGCGGCAAAAATAATTCCCACCCAGTCTCCCGCCGCACCTTTTGCTGCAGAGATCTCGGCGGGAATGCTCTCTAATGTATGCAGATACGCAGGGTCAAACCATTTGGCTTCAATGCCCCAAATATATTGGGTGATGGCAGGCGTGGAATAAACCCACATAATAAACAATGAAAACCACGAGAAAAATTGTACCAGCGCTAATTGGCGCATTGTTTTCGGCATGTGAATAAATAATTGCCAAAAATTGCCAAGTCGCGTTGCCAGCGATGTTTTTACAACAGGTTTTGGTGTGATGTTTTTGTAGCGGTTGTAATCTTCTGGCGAATATTCTTTGGTGCGAAAGCACGTCCATAAAACGGTACCGAGCAATGCCGTTGCGCCTATATAAAATGCCCAAGTAACTGTTTCTGCGACCTGGCCTTTTTCTGCCACGTTATCTAACCCAATGACGTTGGTGAGTACGAAGGGAAGGATTGAGCCAATCACCGCGCCGATATTTATCAGAAGCGCTTGAATGGAGTAGCCGAGGGTGCGTTGTTGTGGCGGTACCAT
>CAZZEV010000521.1:0-1533 GCA_964653305.1 uncultured Cellvibrionaceae bacterium
CTGATTTCAGAATGCCGAGTTTGGATTATGAAGACCTCATAAAAGCCAGCAGCTTGTTATGCCAAAGTCCGCGTGCTGGACAAATGCAATTTCGTCGTGCGATGTTTAATTTATTCGCCTGCAATCAAGATGACCACAGTAAAAATTGGGCGTTCTTGCAGAATGATAATGGGCAGTGGCAACTCGCACCTTTTTACGATGTGACTTTCAGCCCATCACCCTACGGTGAACATGCAACAGCATTCGGCGGCTATGGAAAACAGCCGCCCATAAAAGCTATCCAGAAAATTGCCAGCCACGCTAATTATGCAAATTGGAAAGACGCGCAAATGGTCATCGCTGAGGTTGTCGAAAGCATCAATCAGTTTGCACAAGTAGCGCGTGATTTAAATGTTAAGAGCGAAACTATCGCGTTGATTAACCGTCAGCTGCAACAAGTGTATCTCGCCAACAAGTCTTTGCTATAAAGGCAAAACACTGAAAGGCAATCTAAGGCCGCAATTGCAAGCCAAAAGTAAGGCCAAATGGTTTAAATGCGCTGTTAAGAACCGGTAGCGTTTGCTTTCCCGTGTCATTTTCAATATCCGAAATGGTTTTTCTGCTCAGGCCCACGAGTGTAGCGTAGCTTTCTTGGTTCATATTTAGAATGTTTTTTCGCAAGGTCGCTAACACTTGGCCTGCAGTCATTTCCTGATGATTCAGTTTTTCTAGCAAGCTCTTTAGGTAATCTTCACGCTCAAAAGGCGTTAATTTTTTCACGGTTGTTTGCCCTTTAAATCAAATATTTATCAATCAAAGAAGTTGCCAATTTTTAAGTTTGGTATCTAGGTGTTCGTACTGAAGTGTTGGCATATTGAGCAGTCGTGTAGCGACTCCACGCGCATCAAGTCGTTCTCGCAAACCGGTTAACTGTGAGGCCAGACTTTTTAACTCGCTGATAAGTTCGTCGCTGGCAACATAGTGATTGAGTTGTTTTGCGATGCCCACCCAGTCGAATCGCCCTCCTTCCTCAAAGGGTGACCCCCACGTTGTCGTTCGGGTAACACCTTCTGGATCTGCTTTCATGGGGGCAAAATCATAAATGGGGGATAGCCAAATACCCGATGGGCGTTTTATCAAGGAGGTATTGCGGCCATGGTTATCGGCGTTGCCAAATGCAACATTCAGTAAATCGCGTTTAACCCATTCAATAACAAATTTTTTCCGATCAAATATTTGTTTGCCTTCAACTACCGCAAATTGTGTTTCCAATTTTTTGACAAGGCTTTCAATAAGGGAAAAGTGATTGAGTGATGTCCCTGGTTGTTTATTTAAAACGGAATAAACGGATTCAAGCCCGTAGCGCTCCATGGTGCCATCGGTAAAGCTCACATCGAAACGTGGCAGCCAGAGTGAGGGATACCGCTCGCCCTCAATAAGCATCATCTTCTCTGTGCTAATCGTATCTTGTTCAAGTGCGGCCAGTTCATGATAAAAATGAAATTCCGCGCGCAAAATATCGCAATCATCTTGAATGCGGTTACCGCGAGGAAA
>CAZZEV010000521.1:1543-1833 GCA_964653305.1 uncultured Cellvibrionaceae bacterium
TGAACAAAGGAGAGAGTTGAAATTAGACCAAGCTTGGTCATATCATTCTGATAAGTATCAATCCAAATCTCACTATTAGGTGAGGCGCGTAATAATAATTTGGGCGCTTCACCTCCGGCACCGGTTGCACCGCCAGCCGACGCGCCCAGTTGTTGCGCATACTGCATAACATCGCTATCGCGTTGGACTACATCGTCCACCGAAAAGCGCATGGTGCTTAGCTGGCTATTGGCAAGCGGTTCGGGCACGGATTCCTTTATACGTACATTGCCGACAGGGGCGATAGTGCC
>CAZZEV010000522.1:0-1832 GCA_964653305.1 uncultured Cellvibrionaceae bacterium
GATGAAAACCAGACGGGTTCGAATCTAGCTGTTATACTGCCATCATCGATTTATGATGAAATAGACGACATTTTGGCTGTGGTTAGTGCTGTTGCTGACCCTGACTATGCCCTACAAGCAGGGGTCGCTATTGATAATTTGATGGTAATGTTTCATCAATTACCTCAAAAAGTCATTGAATATGGTCGAATCGCCCATATGATCCGTAGTAACAGTGTTGCTGAGATTTCGTGAGAGAGTCAACGCTAGCTGGACTTACCTATTTCCTTGTATCGATGTGTAAAAATAGAAGTGTTTAATGTAAGACATGTACTTTCAACTGTTACCTTATCGAGATGTTTAAAAAGGACTGCATGATGGATTTTTCTTCTGCGCAAAAATATCTATTGAGTAAAAACCAAGCGGTGCAAACCTTTCCGCAAGACCCGAACGTTGCTGTTTACAAGGTCTGCCATAAGATGTTTGCTACCCTGACATCGGGCGTTGCGTTTTCACGCATCAACTTGAAGTGCGATCCAGAGCTAGCGCTGGAGTTACGTGCGCAATACGATGCCGTTCAGCCCGGTTATCAAATGAACAAGAAACACTGGAATACCGTTATTTTTGACGGCAGTATTTCTGACGAAGAAATTTACGAGATGATCGATCACTCATACGATCTGATTGTAAGTAATTTGTTAGATGCTGATCGTGAACGCTTGTTGAAAAATGCCTAATCCGCCATCGGATGAAGTTTTTGCTATTCAACAATCGGTGGATTTTGGTACCCGTCTAAAAACTATCCGCGAATATAATGGGTTATCCCAGAGGGAATTGGCAAAGCGGGCAGGAGTTCCGCACAGTAGTATCTCTATGATTGAACAAGGCTTGAACAGTCCATCAATCAACTCTCTCGCCAAAATTCTTGGCGGCATCCCCATGAGCATTGCGCATTTTTTTAGTTGTGAACTTTCGCATCTAGAAAAACAGATTTTTAGCGCTGCTGATTTAAACGCAAGACAACGCTTTATTACTGAGCATATTTCTGCTCAAACAATTCCGCTCCAAGACACTGCCAGTGGTACACGTTTTGAACGAGTAACCTACGCCGTGGGATCAGATACGGGCGAAGTACCCCAATATGCAGCCCAAGGGTTTAGTGGGTTTATCGTAAGTGGTGCAATTGAGCTAACCCTTAACTCAGAAGTTTCGTTGCTAAATAGTGGTGATGCTTTTTCACTGGGCGCAACTCAGGCCTATCGTTTGCGCAATTTATCCGCCAGTGAAGCCTGCGTCATATTGGTTTGTAACACCTAAATTGCTATCTCGCGCCACAAACCATTCACCATCTTTTCGCCGCCTTAGCTATCACCGTCACATTTCTAGCGCCCTTTTTGGTGCGTACTTTTCACCAAATCGCGTTTGCCTGCTACACTCAATCCAGCTTCAGCATTTTATATCAACCTCTAAGAGAAGATGCTTATGTTCCAAGGAAAAGCGCTATCCCTCACCCAACACCCTGACGGCATTGCCGAATTAATTTTTGATTTGCAGGGCGAATCGGTTAATAAATTTAATTTATTGGCAGTGTCAGAATTAGATCAAGTTTTGACCTTGCTTGAGCAGGCCAGCGACGTAAAAGGCTTGCTCGTAACCAGCGCGAAAGATGTGTTTATCGTCGGCGCCGATATTATGGAATTCGGCGCAGTTTTCGCCGCAGGACCTGAACAAATCATTGGTCATCTCGCCAACAATAATCGCAATAACTGTCGACTTGAAGATTTACCATTTCCTACGGTAGTTGCCATTAACGGCATTGCTTTAGGTGGCGGTTTGGAATTCTGTTTGGCGTG
>CAZZEV010000523.1:0-1559 GCA_964653305.1 uncultured Cellvibrionaceae bacterium
TATTTTAACGCAGGTTTATCACAAACCATTCGATGCTCTCCTTAAACAAACCTTGCTAGAAAAAGCGGGCATTTTGAATACACAGGTTAATTTATCAAAGACACAAATGCCTTTTTTGGCTTATGGATATGATGACAAGAATGAAGTCGCAAAAGCCCATGTGGCGCCCAATAAACTCTGGGGCGGCAGTGGCTTTGTGAAATCAACTATGGCTGATTTGATTAACTATATGAAATTGCAATTACAGGGCGACTTGCCTGTAATTGCCTTGTCACATAAACGGCTATTTGATGTGGCTGACACCGAGTATTTAGCGTTTTTTTGGATAGTGGCGAATGATGAAAAACTCGGCACTTATCTCATTCATCACGGTGGTATGCCGGGCACTCAAAATTGGATGATAATTTTTCCAACGCATGACTTGGCCATTTCGGTAGTTTCGAATAATAGTTTTCCTGAGGCGCAAGGATTACTACGCGAAGTCGGAATGAGCATTGCTTCTTCTCTAATAGACTGAGCGATCCCCCACAAAGCAGTTTACATTTCATATGACGACTCTCTTTACCCACAATTCAAGCCACCGCTCTCACTTAGGGTTTTGATGGGCAAGCTAATCCCGTAGAATGACCGCCTGTTTTCACCTCAGCCGGTCGCACTCATGTCCAACACTATTGAAGCCAATGACAGCCATACGCCAATGATGGCGCAATATTTACGCATCAAAGCCCAACATAAAGACGAGATAGTGTTTTATCGCATGGGCGATTTCTACGAGTTGTTTTTTGATGATGCTAAACGCGCATCTCAAATTTTAGATATCACCCTCACCGCGCGCGGCAAATCTAACGGCGAACCTATTCCCATGGCGGGGATTCCCTTCCACTCTGCCGATGGCTACTTGGCTAAATTGGTAAAAGAAGGCGTGTCCGTTGCCATCTGCGAACAAATTGGCGACCCAGCGACCAGTAAAGGGCCAGTTGAACGCAAGGTTATGCGCATTGTTACTCCGGGCACTGTGAGCGATGAAGCGCTGCTGGATTCGCGTCGCGACAACTTGCTGGTTGCGCTGCACCAATCCGGCGAAACATTTGGCATTGCATCGCTGGATATGGCCAGCGGCCGCTTCTTAGTGCTTGAAGTTGAAGGGCTGGATGCAGCACTCGGCGAGTTGCAGCGCTTAAGCCCAGCTGAATTACTCTTAAGCGATCACCTGACAACACCTGCTCTCATTGAGAATCGCAAAGGCCTGCGCCGCCGTGGTCCTTGGGAATTTGACTACGAAACCGCTGAACGTTTACTGATTCAGCAATTTGGCACTAAAGATTTAGCGGGCTTTGGCTGCGAGCATCTCAAAGCCGCACTTTGTGCCGCTGGCTGCTTATTGAGTTATGCGCGTGAAACCCAGCGTACTGCCCTGCCCCATGTACGCAGCCTAGCCCACGAAAACCGCGATGAAGCGGTGATTATGGATGCCGCCACGCGCCGCAATTTGGAGTTGGATATCAACCTTAACGGCGGCGATGAACACACACTTTTCTCAGTTTTAAATCGGGCTGCCA
>CAZZEV010000523.1:1569-1825 GCA_964653305.1 uncultured Cellvibrionaceae bacterium
CAGCATGGGCAGCCGCCTCTTGCGCCGCTGGTTGAATCGCCCATTGCGCGATATTGATCTGCTGAATGCACGCCAAGACGCTATTACTAGCTTGCGCCACAACTATGCGTTTGAAGTGACCAACGGCATTTTGAAACAGGTTGGCGATATGGAACGCATTCTGGGCCGCTTGGCTTTGCGCTCATCGCGCCCGCGAGACTTATCGCGCTTGATGATGTCTATCGCCTGTTACCCCGAACTGCAATCTGAACTCGCA
>CAZZEV010000524.1:0-1822 GCA_964653305.1 uncultured Cellvibrionaceae bacterium
TCTCTACACAACGCATGTGCGTACTGCGAAGAAGCGTGGTTAATTTTTTATATAATTTTTTTGAACCCTGTGTGTATTTATCATGGCTGAACGATTAACGGTAACCCTTGCTGGCCTTTCTGAGAGGGGGCGAAAGGACATTAATCAAGATTTTTTAGGGAGTCGTACGCCTAGCGGTAACCTTTTGTTACTAAAAGGCGTTGCCATGGTAATGTCTGATGGTGTGAGCTCCAGCCAGGTTAGCCAAATGGCAAGCCAGCTGGCTGTGAATACTTTTTTAGAAGATTATTATTGTACTGCTGACACTTGGACGGTAAAACATTCTGCTGAAAAGGTTATTCGCGCGATAAATACGTGGCTTTATAGTCAAACTCGGCGCGGACCACACAGGTACGATATTGAAAAAGGATATGTCTGCACATTCTCAGCGGTTGTTATAAAAAATCGCACAGCCCATATTTTTCATTTGGGTGACACACGTGTTTACCGGATAAACACTACGGGTATTGAACAGCTTACACATGATCATCGCTTAACGTCAGAAGGCCGTAGCTCTTTAAGTAGAGCGCTCGGTATGTCAGAAGATTGCCAAATTGAATACGTGAGCGTGCCGGTTCAACAAGATGATATTTTTTTGATGGCAACAGATGGTATCTATGAGTGCATTGATCACGAAAATGTTCGGCTACAGGTGTTGGCACAAAAAGATAGCTTGGCGGCTGTTGCGCAACAGGTATATCAACAAGCTTTTGATAACAACAGTCAAGACAATCTAAGTATACAGCTCTTGCGTGTTAACGCGCTTCCTGACCCAAGTGCGCAGCAGATAAAAAAGCGCATGGATGAACTCCCCGTACCTCCAACCTTGTCGGTAGGTATGACGTTTGACGGTTATACGATCCTAAGAGACATTCATGCGAATAATCGCAGTAAAATTTATTTAGCAGAAGACTCTGAAACGAAGGCTCAAGTCGTTATTAAGGTTCTTTCTACGGAAGCCATTCAAAATGAAGACGATGTTTCTCGGTTTTTGATGGAAGAATGGTTTGCTCGTCGTATCAATTCTGCGTATGTGTTAAAAGCCTATTTGCCTGAGCGCCAAAGAAATTACTTATACACGGTGTTTGAATATATTGATGGGCAAACATTGTCACAGTGGGCGCTGGATAATCCAAAACCTGATATTGAAACGGTGAGGGTTCTCATCGAACAAATTGCCAAGGGGCTTTTGGCATTCCATCGCAAGGAAATGTTACACCAAGATCTTCGGCCCGATAACATAATGATTGATCGAAAAGGGATGGTGAAAATTATAGATTTTGGTGCTGTAAGTGTTGCGGGTATTGAGGAATCTATCTCCAGTACGCCAGATACTTATCTTAGGGGAACAGCACTTTACAGTGCGCCAGAATATTTTCTTGGTGAGCCTGGCACCGTTCAGTCAGACTTGTTTTCATTGGGTGTTATTTGTTATTTCTTGCTATCGGGTGAATACCCTTACGGGCCAAGTGTTGCTCGATGCAAAACCCAATTTGAACAAAACCGCTTAATCTACACATCCTTATGGAACGAAAAGCGTGCAATTCCAAAGTGGGTAGATTTCAGTATTGCAAAAGCCGTTCATACGCAACCCCTCAAGCGATATCAGGAAATTTCGGAGTTTCTACACGACTTGAGAGTTCCAAATAAACAATATCTCAACAATAACCGTTCACCATTGATAGAAAAAAATCCAGTTGGATTTTGGAAAACAGTTTCATTTATCCTTTTTGTAATTGTATTGCTTCTATCCTATAAAATAGCTAGCTAAAGGGCTTCTCGC
>CAZZEV010000525.1:0-1818 GCA_964653305.1 uncultured Cellvibrionaceae bacterium
GGCCAAAAGTGACCAAAGCCGCGCACTGCAATCAAACCCAAGAGGCCAATCACCATGATCATACAGAGGGTAACGGCACCGCCGTTTAACCAGATCCAGGGTGAACCGCTCTTGTACCAGAGCGCGGGGGCTTTCAATAAATTCTTCATGTTGGAATCCCCTATTAAAGATTACTGTAACGTTTACGCAGGCGTTGACGCACAATTTCTGCTGCCGTGTTCACGATAAAAGTCAACGCCAACAACAGGAGCGCAGCGAGGAACAATACGCGGAAGTGGGTACTCGCAACCGCCGTTTCGGGCATTTCCACCGCGATATTGGCTGACAAGGTACGCATACCTTCAAAGATATTGAAGTTAACTACTGGGCTATTACCCGTAGCCATGAGTACGATCATGGTTTCACCCACTGCACGACCAAAACCCATCATAACCGCCGAGAAAATACCGGGGCTGGCCGTTGGTAAAACAACGCCCATCATAGTTTGCCAGCGGGTTGCGCCCAAAGCCAAAGAGCCTTGAGTCAAGTGACGTGGAACGCTGAACACTGCATCTTCTGCAATAGAGAAAATGCTAGGAATAACTGCAAAGCCCATCACCAAGCCAACAACCAACGCATTTCGCTGTTCAAACTTGACGCCATGATTAGTAAACCATTGCGGCAGGCTGCCATCAAAAAACCAGATTTCAAGATGAGGACTGATGTCTACACATGCCCATACGGTGAGAATGACCGGTATCACCAAGATCGCGGCTTCCCAACCCTCTGGAGTGCGCGAGCGAATCGCCATGGGCAATTGACTCCATGTAAAGCCCACAATGAGCATAACCACGGGGACAATAACGAGTATGCAAAAAATGGCAGGCAAGTGATTTTCGAGGAAAGGTGCCAACCATAAACCCGCAAGGAAACCTAAAATAACGCTTGGCAATGCCGCCATAATTTCAATGGTAGGTTTTACAATTCCACGCAGCTTTGGTGTCATGAAATAAGCGGTATAAATTGCACCCATAACGCCGAGCGGTACAGCAAAAAGAATTGCGAAAAGCGCTGCTTTGAGTGTGCCCAATGATAGCGGCACAAAACTCATTTTTGCTTCGAAGTCGTCACTACCAGATGAGGCTTGCCAAATATAATCAGGGGCATCACGGCCTTCGTACCACACTTTTTCCCAGAGCATACTGAAAGAAACTTCTGGGTGTTCATTCCAAACTTTAGCGGAACTGACTTTTTGATTTTGATCCAGCAATAACACGCGACCATTAATCGGCGAAATACCGATGAGGGAAATAGGTGTTTCACCCATTGATTTAGTCAACAAGGTGCGCGCGGATGTACCGAAATAAATACCGATATCTCCCTTGTTGTCTGCCGCCCAAAAGCCGCGACGACCAAATTCCGGCGCTATATGGGTAATGGCTCCCGCCAAAGGTTTAAAGTCACGAACATGGGTCACGTGGTACTTGTTTTGCGGGTCACGCACCATTAACCACTGGCTTACCTTGCCTTGGTCGGTACCAATCGCTAGCGATCCTGTGCTGACCAAAAAGCGCATCGCGGTTACATTGCCGCCTTCAACTTTTACCGGCTCATAACGCTCAGCTGCATCGGGCTTGGAAATATTGTAAAGGTAGAGTTGGGCTTTATCGTTGGCGACGACTAAGTAACGACCGTCGTTATCCACCTGCATGTGGGTTACTTTTTCGCCTTCAGGCAAAGGTGGTAAATTGAAGGTTGCTGTTGTAGTCGTAGTCTCTTCGGTAATTTCATTTAGCTCACTGCTCACAACGCCCAACACTAAACGGTTGTCGCTGGTAG
>CAZZEV010000526.1:0-1817 GCA_964653305.1 uncultured Cellvibrionaceae bacterium
CCACACTTTCTTCTGCGACCGAAAGCAACAACTCATTTTCTTCTTTGGTGCTGCCGCCACTCAAGCGCTCTAAATAATATTCCACACTGGTAATAGCATCTGCCAAGGTATCTAGCGATGACCACTGCGGTGTCATTTCTTGCGCGAGTAATTGCTCCTCAATGTAGCGCGCGCAAGCACCTAAGATTCGTGCGGCTCGCGGCAAGGGCATAATATCTAAACCGCCGCGAATTTCGCGCAGAGTTTCTGGCACATTTTGCAAATGCACGCGATCCCACTGCGACGCGATGTATTCGATAATGGCGTCTTTTGCATGCTCTAAGCCATTACGCGATTCACGCAATACCGATTCTTTAGCTCGTGTAAGTGTGATATCGGCTTCATTCGCAGGGGCGTCATTGTTGCCATGAGGAGATTGTTGCTGCGCGAGGCCATCCAGCGCATCTTCAATTTCAATAACCTTACTCGCAATAGACATCAATTGTTCTTGCGATAAATGGCTATCAGAATTTGCCACCATTTCTAGTGCCGCGCCTTGCTCTAAAATCTGCTTGCGTAGATCACCAAGACCCAATACGGCCATGGTATCGCCAATACGCTTTACTACTGGCAAGGCTTCATTTAATACACTTTGTGAGTCACCACCGGACAAACACACATCAAGCGCATGCTTAATAATATCCAATTCGGTTTTAAGCGCTTCCACCACTGAACGCATAGCTTCAGGATCTGGGGTAGACAGCATATTGGATGAGTCATCGCCGGTTTCTTTGCCTTCAATGAGCGCGTCATCTAAATGATAGGTTTCGTAAATGCGTTGCAAATGTGAGTTGGGGGTAAACCCTGGCGCGTGTTTCCCAGCACGGGCAACGTAATACAATAAGTTTTTAATCAACTCGTCGTTGGTGTACGAGTTGAGTGCTTTGGTGCCGTGTACGGCGAGAATTTTTATTTCTTCATCGAGCTGGCGCAGCAAATTTTTAATCGCCACACTCATTTCTAACGCATCAATTTCTAGCGCTTCGGCCAAAGCTAGGCAAATATCCCAGAGCGCGTGGCGCGCCGTACCTTGCGTTAATTTATGCAGCCGATTAAATACTTTTTGCAGATAAGCTAAATTTTCATCGCTGTTAACCGAGCGAATATATCCGGCAGCAGCGTATTGATACATTTGGCGCAACTTGAGCGCCATGGCTTGAAATTGCACATTATCTTGCGCGGCAGGTGAGCGTGCGCCAGTTACTTTTTTCGCGGGCGCTAAATTGGGAACAAATAATTTGGTATCGGTTAATAAACTTTCACCACGTACTGCGCGCAAATCATTTAGCAACGGCAATACAACGAGAGGATTATCTTTGCGCGTGGCTTTAACTTGATCGAGATAAACAGGGAACTGCAAAATCGCACGCATCAATACTTCTTGGGCTTCCGCAGCATTGGCGACCGAGCCTTGAATCATTGCCTGCGTGAGTTTTTCCATTTCTTCCGCGAGCATGGCTGCGCCGAAAAACTCCACCATTTGCAAGCTACCGTGCACTTGGTGAATATGCGTCAAACAAAAGCGAATGCGCACTGCATCTTTTGGATTCTCTACATAGGCTTCAAGTGCTTGGCGCGCTTCTTTTAAGATTTCGCCAATCTCGTGGATTAGCCAATCCAGCGCGGCAAAATTACGATTATCTGCCATGTGGTGCTTTCCTCTTCGTTATTCTTTCGCCGCACATTTTTCGCGTGCTGGGCGCATGTTATTCGTGTACGTAGACTTGTACTTCATCGGCCGTGATGCGCTGCATTTTTGGATGCTCCCACTCAGTAAC
>CAZZEV010000527.1:0-1798 GCA_964653305.1 uncultured Cellvibrionaceae bacterium
AAACTTCTTCTTGGTGCGCGATGGCATCATCTACACCCCAGAATTGACTTCATGCTTGGATGGTATTACTCGCAACACCATTTTCCAATTGGCTGCCGATTGCGGTTACACGATTAAAGAAAAACGCATCACGCGCGATGAAGTTTATGTCGCCGATGAAGCTTTCTTTACCGGTACTGCGGCAGAGGTATTGCCGATTCGCGAATTAGACGGTCGCCAAATTGGCGAAGGTCGTCGCGGTCCGGTGACAACACGCTTGCAGGATTTGTATTTCAAAGCGGTGCGCGGAGAGTTGGCTGGTCATACACAGTGGCTAGCGCCGGTGGCTAAGTAATCCGTTACGCACAAAGGAGCTTCGGCTCCTTTTTTGTTTGAATGTGAATGTTTTTTTAGGTGATGTTGTCAGTGGTGGGCTGTTCATCACATTGAGAAGCGGGTCTATGCTCTTTAATAAATTTTCAATTGAAAAAGTCCCCGTATTACTTATTTCGATGTTTGTTTTTTTATGTGGTGCGCTGGCACTTGTTGTTCCCAGTGGCTACACCTATGGCCCCGTGTTTTTATTATTGATTGCACTTGGCTATCTTTTCGTTCGTCCTTATCCAGCATTAAACACGGCAGATAAATATTTGCTCGCAGCGCTAGTGACTTATTTTTTAGTGGGTGCTATTACGAATGTTGTGCACCATTTACCGTCTAGAAACTACGATAATGCGTCACGCTTTTTATTGGCGATACCCGTGTTGTTACTGTTGCTACGGTTCCCAGTAAAGCCGATTTATTTATTAAGCGGTATCGCGCTTGGTGCATTGGGCGCTGGATGTGTGGCAGTGATGGATTTTTATGTGTACGGGGAAATGCGTGCGGGTGGTTTCAACAATCCCATCCAATTTGGTGATATCGCTATGCTGTTTTCCTGCTTGTTATTGGCGGGTTTTGCATGGGCGATGCGCCATTCGCGTAGCATGACTGCCATATTCGCGCTTTGTATCTTCAGCGGCATCATGGCGTCATTGTTATCTGGCGCACGTGGCGGTTGGTTGGCCTTACCCTTTGGTTTGCTTGCATTTTATGTTGCAAATGATTTGCATAAAAATAAAAAGAAGTCCTTTGCTTTTATCCTAAGTACAGTGTGTATTGTGGGTGTGACTTATTATCTTTTTGCGCAAGACTTGGTGCACGCGCGAGTGAACGATGCCCGTTCAGACCTACAACACTATTTTCAAACCAATGATACAAACACTTCACTGGGTTCTCGTTTAGGATTGTGGCAGGCGAGTTTGAAACTCATAGCGGAGCAACCTGTCCTGGGGTGGGGGACTCTCGCCAATTACGTCAATTTAAGCGGTGATAGTGCGGATATTTTTCAGCGGTTTAATCATTTTCACAATGATTTTTTGGATGCCCTGGTAAAGCGCGGTGTGCTGGGTGGCGTGGCATTACTTATTATTTACGTGGTCCCTGCGATTTTATTTTATCGTCAGCTTAAGCAATGTTCACCCGCTAAGCGACCGCTTGTTTACGCCGGCTTAATTCTTGTGATTGCAACCTTTGTATTTGGTTTGACGCAAACTTTTTTTAGCCATACCAGTGGTGTAATGATTTACGTCTTTATGCTAGTTCTATTGTGGGCACAGGTGCGCTCGCCAGATGCAAATGCCAACAGTAAATGACAAGCCAACAACAAATAATTACAGAAAATTTTAGGCAAGGGGTGGATTATCCATAATTTCCCCCCAACTAGAGGTTAGTGGCAATGCCAAGTATATCGGCAGTATTGATTGTAAAAAATGAAGCT
>CAZZEV010000528.1:0-1780 GCA_964653305.1 uncultured Cellvibrionaceae bacterium
ACGAACTCTTCGCCATTTTGGCACCTATTATGATCTCCACCGGCATCGGCTATGTGTGGGGCAAGAGCGGCACCGAATTCCCCACCGATTTTATCTCTCGTATCGTCATGTACATTGGCACGCCTTGTTTAATTATTGGGGTAATGGCCAAAGTGAAGGTGCAGCCTGAAGTTATGGGTGATGTTGCTTTAGCAACGGCAATTGTGATGACGGCCATGGGTTTAATTGGCTGGCTATGGCTGCGCACAATGAAACTCTCCATTGCGACTTATTTACCGCCACTGATATTTCCTAATAACGGCAATATGGGCTTGCCGCTGTGCCTCTTTGCCTTTGGGCAAACGGGGCTGGCCTTGGCGCTGGGCTCTTTTATGGTGATGATGGTGGCCACCTTTACCGTTGGTCTATTGCTGGTTGCCGAGGGTAATTGGCGCGACCGTTTACTCTCGGTTGCCAAGCAGCCAGTGATCTATTCCATGGCTATCGCAGTGGTGCTACTTGTCACCCATACCGATTTGCCGCGCTGGTTGGGTAATACAGTAGATTTGCTGGGCGGTATTGCCATACCCCTAATGACGATCGCCTTGGGGGTGTCGCTCGCCACGCTCAAAATCCAATTTTTATCGCGCAGTATCGCTTTTAGTTTGGCCAGGGTATTCGGTGGGCTCTTGCTCGGTTATATTGTGTGCCATCTTATGGGCTTAACGGGCGTTTCACGCGCTGTGGTGCTCTTGCAATCGGCTATGCCTATTGCGGTATTTAATTATTTGCTCGCGCTGCGTTATAACCGCCAGCCGGAAGAAGTGGCTGCTATGGTCTTGGTGTCTACTTTAATTGCCTTTGCTGGGCTGCCGTTTTTGTTGGCGAGCTTGTTATAGTTTCAACCTGAAATTTAAAACTGAACCATAAAATTTGAAGAGTCATTTTATGTCTGGCGTAAAAGAAATCGTTTTAACCTTTAGCTGTCAAGATTCCAAAGGCATAGTTGCGGCTGTTGCAACGCTGTTTGCTACTTTGGGTTTCAATATCAAAGAATCCTCTCAATTTGAAGATGTAGAACAAAGCCGTTTTTTTATGCGTACCGTTTTTGAGTGCCCAGCAGGTTATAACCTCAGCCAAATTCGCTCGCTATTTAAGCCACTCGGCGAACAGTACAAAATGGATTGGCAAATTTCCGATAGCCACGTAAAACCCCGTGTATTAATTGCGGTATCGCAATGGGGGCACTGCTTAAATGCGCTTTTAAATAGCTGGAAAAACGGATCACTGCCGATTGATATTGTCGGCGTAGTGTCTAATCACCATGTCATGCGCGATTTAACGGAATGGTATCAATTGCCGTTTCATTATTTGCCCATCACGCCATCCACAAAAGCAGAACAAGAAGCGCAGCTGTGGCAATTGATGCAAGATTTGCAGTCAGACTTTTTAGTGCTCGCGCGCTACATGCAAATTCTCTCGGATGATCTCTGCCAAAAACTGAATGGTCGTGCGATTAATATTCACCATTCGTTTTTGCCCGGCTTTAAAGGTGCAAAACCCTATCACCAGGCGTTTGATCGCGGCGTAAAACTCATCGGTGCCACCGCGCATTTTGTGACTGCCGATTTGGATGAGGGCCCGATTATCGAACAAGCAGTTGAGCGTGTATCCCACATTAACTCGCCAGAAGATATGGCCGAAATTGGCCGCGATACTGAAGCCGTAGTCTTGAACCGCGCAGTGCGGTGGCATGCGGAACATCGAGTTTTATTAAACGGTAGTAAGACAGTCGTGTTCT
>CAZZEV010000529.1:0-1772 GCA_964653305.1 uncultured Cellvibrionaceae bacterium
ATCCAACTTGTGCACCAGATAAATACATGCAAAAACATTATGTGAGTCCTTTCTTATTTGCAAAAGACACTTACTGAGTGATGCGAACTTGCCCAACAAAATTGCAAGGCTTATGGCGGCTATCGAGCTGTTCAACAATGATGCTATTCCATGCAGTTGTGCATGCGCCAGTTGAGCCGGGTAAACAAAATATTAGGGTGCGATTAGCGAGGCCAGCGGTTGCTCTTGATTGAATGGTAGATGTTCCAATTTCTGCGTAAGAAACGTGGCGAAATAACTCGCCAAAACCCACCACGGTTTTATCAAATAAAGGTGTAACTGCTTCGGTAGTGCTATCGCGCCCAGCGAAGCCTGTGCCGCCAGTAATTAAAACGACTTGTGCGTGCTTATCGGCAATCCATTGTGAGATCACTGCGCGAATTTGGTAGATGTCATCAATCACTAAATTGCGCGCATATAAATGGTGACCGGCCGCAGTCAGTAGATCTTGCAGTTTTTGACCAGATGTATCGGTTTCTAATGAGCGGGTGTCCGATACGGTTAGGATGCAAATATTTAAGGGTTCAAATTCTTTTTGGGATGACATAGAAATCCTGTTGAACAAATAATAGGGGGCGTAGCTCGCTCACCCGCCTGTAACACTCATAAACCGCAAAATCTGCGGCTCTTCCGCTAAATTAAAATCGTGCTTCTCCGGTTTATGCACAATCGCCTCTAATAATGTTTCTCGCAAGGCTAATTCGGGCTCCGGACTGTTGCGCATGGCTGCGCGCAAATCGGCGCTATTTTCCTGACCTAAACACAGAATCAACTTGCCGGTGGCGGTCACGCGCACGCGGTTACAGCTGCTACAAAAGTTTTCGGAGTGGGGTGAGATAAAACCAATGCGTGAATCAAATCCTGTGGCTTGCCAGTAGCGCGCGGGACCGCCACTACTCGCTTGAATGGGGCTGAGAGGGAAGCGCTTGCCGATTTGTTCGCGCAGCTCGGCGCTGCTGATGAATTCTGCGGCGCGACCATGACCATCAATTCGGCCAAGCGGCATCTCCTCTATAAAGCTGATATCCAGCCCTTCGTCGAGGGCGAATCGCACCAGCTCGGGTGCTTCATCGGCGTTGTAGTGCTTGAGTGCCACGCAATTGAGCTTAATGCGCTCAAAGCCCGCTGCTTGGGCTGCTTTGATGCCGGCAAAGACTTGAGTGATATCGCCAAAGCGAGTGAGCTGCTTAAAGCGCGCAGGGCTGAGGCTGTCTAGGCTGATATTGATGCGGTCAACCCCTGCATCCTTTAAGGCTTGCGCATGTTGAGCCAAGTGGGTGCCGTTGGTGGTCAGGCAGAGCTCTCGTAATTGCGGGATTTTCCCCAGCTCTTGCATTAACTCTATGATTCCGCCGCGAATCAATGGCTCGCCGCCGGTAATGCGCAACTTGGTTACACCTAGTTCGCACAGGGTTTTGCCTAAGAGTACAAGTTCTTCTATGGAGAGTACTTCTGAGCGCGGTAGAAAGGTCATATCTTCCGCCATGCAATAGATGCAGCGCAGATCGCAGCGATCGGTGACGGACAGGCGCACATAGCTAATGTTGCGACCAAAGCTATCGATAAGGGCGGGCGACGTGGTTGATATTGGTTGCATGGCAATATTCATTAGGATGAGTGTTTACTCTATAGAGCTATTGGCAGCGGCTCAAGTTACACCTAAGTAATAATCTATTTCAGTTATAGGATTAATAGCCTGTTGTTGGCTTTAAAAGAGCACTAATCACGCCAAG
>CAZZEV010000530.1:0-1769 GCA_964653305.1 uncultured Cellvibrionaceae bacterium
ATGACTTTATCCTTCTGTTCTATAAAAAAGGATTTGTTCAATCGAGTTAGCGTCTAAAATCCAGTGCTGGATCGCAAAACGGTCAACAATCTTTTCAGAGGAATATTGAGATAGTTTAGTGGGAGTGGGTTCTGGCATGGAGCCATAATCTTTTACTAAGTATGCTTGAGTAGTTAAAAAATCATCTTTTGAGCTTTCGCCCTGAAAAGTAACGATGAACATAACCAAGTAATCATTTGAAAACACATAGTCTATTTTTGCATTCCTGCTGTAAAATTCCCGATTCTCGGTAAGCATCGTATCGGTAGACGTCGAAGCTGGCACTTGCACCGCATTGGGTAGAATTTTCTTTGCCTCGGCCATTGAAATTAGCCATTTTGCACCAAATAAACCAGTTGGTACATTTAGTTGTTTAGCTTCGTGCTGAGTAACATCGATGGCGGCCTCTTTACCATATGGTGGAACCAACCATTTAACGGCAAAAAATATGGCAATGCCTATTATTATATATCCAAGTTTCTTCATACAATTTTCTCTGCCTCCGTGCAAAAGTTTCTAGCACATTTTAAATAGTGAGCAGTCTTTAATCTGCAGGATTTCGTAGCCAGCTTGCAGCAACATCAGCTGCTTTATCTGGTGCGACTTCAGCTAATTTCTTCACAAGTTTTTTACCCTGTTCTTTCCAAAATCCTTCGGGCACTTCAGCATATTGTAAGCATGTTTTTAAAATTTCCAGCTCATGAAGCCGATGTGGCACTTTAACTCGTAGGCGCGCCGACTTGATTTCAAATGGTCTGCCCTCGCTTTGACACCTCATAAAATCATGTCCTTGAATATTATTATCTAAAAATACCAATGTTTTTTCTCGCAAAATGTCATGCTTGTGCATATTTTCTTCGCCATCGGCAAAACATTCCGCCTTGCTGTTTTTATCATAAACATGATCTGGGATTGACTTTGCGTGCTCCCCCCATGCTAGCCATTCTGTGTGTAGTTTATCCAACTCTGCTACAACCCAAGCTTTGTTTGGATTTCTGAATGCAAGTGTCACTCGCTCTTTCGCTTCTCGCAGCATTTAATACTCCTCGGATTTTCGAATTTATTTTTCCCTTATATCTCAGCGGCTAAAAAACGGGAAATCTTATTTTCGAACCTATGTGACCCGAGACTGAGATTCGAACCCAGAGGGTTTTGCAAAACCCAACTGAAAATGGCGGGGGGTTGTAGACGCTATGCGAACCTGTCAGGAAATGAGATTACTTGTTTTACAGATGCCTATCAAGCCCGAGCTTTTGATACGGGCAGCATAAAGGGGGCGCGAAGCCCCCTTCGTTTATTCAAGGTTAGTGGTTAATACTCACTCGCGAGCATGATGGTCAGCACGCGGGTGGTGAGCCGCGCCTGGTGCGTGCGGCTAAAGTTTCCACGGACGGCAGGCTGCGGGTTGGCGTGGATAATATCTATTGGGCGGATACCTTCAATCACACGGTGGTGGATGGTGGCGCGTACCAATTCGTGAGCGTGACGGCAACCATCGCGATGTCGGGCGGCTTCATGGTGTTCAATGCGGGTAACTCGGTGGCCTCCGCAGCGGTGGCACGGGCGCAGACCTATAAAACCTTCCCGCTGCATCCTGCTGGGTCTTTGGAAGTGCTGTTCCGCCTGCGCTTTGCGATTAACCCGATAGCCAATAATGTCTGCGAGTTCGGGCTTGGTTTTGCCGCCACGACCGCTACGCCGACCGATGGGGTGTACTTCAAGCTCAATAC
>CAZZEV010000531.1:0-1768 GCA_964653305.1 uncultured Cellvibrionaceae bacterium
CGACCAAGCCGATCATGAGTCCCATAAGACTAAAGCTAGAAAAGAAAGCGACTATTAATAAGTTCGCAAAGGCGCAGCTCCAAAGGAAGTAATTTTTCATAATGGTTGAGCGCCAAACGCTATTGTTATTGAGTTAGGTCTTAGCTTAGTCGCCAGCCTTAAAGATTACCAATTCCTAGGTATACAGGTTTCTTGCTTTGTTCTTTCATAACAAAGCTGACCAAGGGCTGTATTGAGTAGAGTGATTAAGTCTAGAAATTATTACCATTCTAAAAACAAAAAAGCTGCTTAGATTGGGGAATCTAAGCAGCAAGGGGTGGAGAAAAACAGCGAAAGGGGTGACCTGTGAGAGTTAATAAACGAGCGTTTGAATCGCGTGAGCGGGAATATTCACACTGGTTTCTTGGTTGCCAATAAACAAACGATAGGCGATGGGCTTATCGGTTTGGTTCATAACCACAGTTGCTAAGCTGTTATCGCTATTCATAAATGAGGTAACGAGTAACGTGCTGCGGCTAGCGGCGGCGCTTACACGTTCAGCCGCGGGGCGAATAAATTTAGAGAAGTGACCCAAGTAGTAATAGCTCGGTGTGTAAATCAACTCGCCCGTTTTAGTATCGGCGTGAATCGGTGAAAAACAGAAATTGCCAACGTGATTGGGGCCGCCGTTTTGATCCAGCAGAATGTTCCAGTCAGTCCAGCCTACGGCGCCTGAGTTGAAATCGTTAATGATCGCGTGGCCATAGCGTTCGCCGTTGGGCCAGTATTGGTAGCGCTCGGCGTTGAATTTTTCCACGGTTGCTTCGGTGAGCAGCAAATTCACATTAGGGTAGGCTTGGTGAACTTCAGCCACATTGCGGTTCAATGGCTCGGCACCTGTCCAGGTTTCGTACCAGTGGAAACCTACACCCCACACATATTTAGCCGCTTCTGGGTCGCCCAAAATCGTGTTCACGCGATGGTTAATTAAATCGCGGTTGTGATCCCAAACCACAATCTTTTTATCGCCCAAACCTTCTTTAGCCATGATGGGGCCGAGGTGATTTTTAAGGAAATCGCGTTCTTCTTCGGCGGTGTAAATCATGGATTCCCACGTCTGTTTTGCCATGGGTTCGTTTTGTACGGTAATCCCCCAAATCGGTACACCTTCTTTCTCGTAGGCTTTAATAAATTTGGTGAAGTAGGTGGCCCACGCATTGTTGTACTCGGGTAATAACTTGCCACCTTGCAGCATGTTATTGGTGGTTTTCATAAATGCCGGTGCGCTCCATGGGCTGGCGTATGTGGTGATTTTGCCACCCGCCGCTGCAATGGCTTGTTTGATCATCGGCAAACGATGTTTTTTGTCGTGGGCGATGCTGAAACTGGTCAGCTCTTTATCGCCTTCTTTGATGTAGGTGTAACTGCCGCTGCTGAAATCTGAGCTGTGAATAGTTGTGCGCAGCAGGCTGTAGCCGATACCGGTTTTTTGGTCGTAATAGGCTTTGAGGAATTCGGATTTTTTGGCCGGTTTTAGGGTGCTAAACACTTCGGCACTGGCATCGGTAATGGCGCCGCCCATACCAAAAAAGGTTTGGAAGCGTTTATCGGGGTTTACGAATACGGCTATGTCAGTTTCCGGCGGTTGCTGGCCGGGTTTGAGGCTGAGCGTATCGGTCAGAGTTAAACGTCGAGCGCTATCTTTAGCGGTGGTGTAAACGCTAATGGTTTTAGCTGCAGTGGTTGATGCCGGCTCGGCAGCAATGCCGAGGCTCGCGGTCATCATGCC
>CAZZEV010000532.1:0-1714 GCA_964653305.1 uncultured Cellvibrionaceae bacterium
CAGCTCGTTTACATCAACCTTTACCTGCTTGATACCCACGCTAGGCCTCACCTTCAAATTTTAAAATCAATTCCGTCTTACCAACAGCGTCTATATTCAAATACCCGATCAGGATGAGTGTAATGAAGAATAGTCAAACAAACTAGAGCCGTTCTGCGGAAAAAGCTATCAAGGGGTACTATCAATGCCTGAACGGCTAAATTAACCGTGATACTGGCCCGACAAATCATGCACCGCGTTAATAAAGGCACCTGCGTGAGCGGGATCTACTTCAGGAGTAATGCCATGACCGAGATTAAAGACATGGCCAGATCCCGAACCATAAGCGGCCAAAATACTACCTACTTCTGTACGGATACGCTCGGGCGATGCATACAAAATCGTGGGATCCATATTGCCTTGAAGCGCAACTTTAGCGCCCACACGCGCACGGGCTGCACTTATATCCGTAGTCCAATCCAATCCTAGTGCCGTTGCACCTGTAGCTGCCATAGCCTCTAACCATTGACCACCACCTTTTGTAAAAAGGATAACCGGCACTTGGCGGCCTTCGTGTTCGCGAATCAAACCATTAACGATTTTCTGCATGTAATTCAGCGAAAATTCTTGATAAGCCGCATGCGACAAAGCTCCGCCCCAAGTATCAAAAATCTGTACCGCTTGCGCGCCAGCTTGAATCTGAGCATTCAAATAAGCTGTCACTGAATCTGCTAAGACATCGAGCAATTGATGCATCATTTGCGGCTGGTTGTAGAGCATTTCTTTGGCACGACGGAAGTCGCGACTGGAACCACCCTCGATCATGTAGGTTGCCAAAGTCCAAGGACTTCCCGAAAAGCCAATCAGCGGCACGCGACCATTCAGTTCGCGGCGAATGGTTTTTACCGCATTCACCACGTAAGGTAAATCTTGCTCAGGTTTTATGACAGAAAGTGCATTGATATCCGCCTCAGTTCGCACCGGTTTACGGAATTTGGGACCTTCGCCTGTTTCAAAATATAAGCCCAAACCCATAGCGTCTGGGATAGTGAGAATATCTGAAAAGAGAATGGCGGCGTCTAGGCCCGGGTAACGATCCAATGGTTGCAATGTAACCTCACAAGCCATATCAGGGTTAGTACACAACCCCATAAAATCGCCCGCACGCTCACGGCTGGCTCGATACTCAGGTAGATAGCGACCGGCTTGGCGCATCATCCACACAGGAGTGACATCTACAGGCTGCTTTAATAGCGCACGCAAAAAACGATCATTCTTTAATTCAGTCATCTTTTTTCCCACTTATCCGTTTTGTCTCTTACACAAGGCGCGAGCAAATAGCTCGGCTAAATAGCATTAGCCCCGCAAGAGCGGGGCTAATGAGTTTATCGCGTTGAATCAAAGGCTTATTTGTTTTGGATTAAACTTCTAAGTAATCCAAGATACCTTCTGCAGCTTCACGACCTTCCCAAATGGCGGTTACCACTAGGTCAGATCCACGCACCATATCGCCACCAGCAAATACTTTAGGGTTAGTGGTTTGGAATTTGAATTGCTGCTGTTCTGGCGCAACTACACCACCCCAAGAATTGATGCTTACACCATTGGTTTCAAACCAAGGTTGCGGATTAGGACGGAAACCGAACGCAATCAGCACCACGTCAGCAGGCAGAATTTCTTCTGAACCTTCGACCACCACTGGGGTACGACGGCCTTTTTCATCTGGCTCGCCAAG
>CAZZEV010000533.1:0-1707 GCA_964653305.1 uncultured Cellvibrionaceae bacterium
ATGCCATACTCTGTAAAAAAACCACTAAATCTTGATTCATTAAAATCAAGAACATATCCACTACGATTTAATAGCTTTTCAAAAATTGTATTATGCGCCCCGTTGTCAAGACCACTAACCAATCAATTTAAGAAACAAACTAAGCCGCGTATTTCGCCTGTTTTAGTTTAGCTTGTTTTTCGTATTTGGCTCGGTCTTTCTCCTTTTTAATTTTGTGGGCTGCAATTGAGCAGCAAAGTTGGGTAAATTGACCATCGTTAGCAGCGCGGCATTCTTTATAGACGCTCATCGGTGGCCGGTACTCTAGCGCAGAGTGAAGCCGTCGCTCATTATAATATTTGACGAACTTCCTAACTTCAGCGTTTAGCTCTTTAACAGTTTCGACTCCATGCATGAAGATGCTGCAATACTTGATGGTGCGCCAGAAGCGCTCAATCCAAACGTTGTCAGCCCAGCGCCCTTTACCGTCCATAGAGATTTGGATGTTGTGCTCTTTGAGCTTGTTTATCCACTCATGGCTGGTGTACTGCACTCCCTGATCTGTGTTCATAATTACAGGGGCACCGTATTTAGCGATGCAGCGCTCCAAGCAGCGGACACAGGGTTCGGTATCCAAGGTGTTACTAACTTCATAATCCAGGATACAGCGGCTATAAATGTCAATGATTGCAATTAAATACATGTAGCCAGACGGCAATTTTACGTAACTTATGTCAGTCGACCAAGCCATATTGGCTTGGTTAATAACCAGGTTTTTCAGTAAATACGGATATTTGTACAGTGACTTTTTATTCTTGCTTAAATTGCGTTTAGGGATAATTCCTTTAATCCCAATTTTGAGCATGAGCCGGCGCACCCGCTTGCTGTTAACTAAAAACTTATAATAAGTCCGAAGATCTTGTGTAATCATCCGATAACCTTTACTTTGATCTTCCGTCCAAATTTTAATAATGGCATCAATAAGCTGCTGATCATCAGTCGGGCGGGGTTCATAGTAGAAGCTACTCCGGCTAACCTTTAGTAACTCGCACTGCTTGCGTAAGCTAAGTTGGCTTGTACCATGATGCTTTTGCACAAACGCACGACGGTCTATTTCGCGAATGTGCTCTGGAACTTTTTTAAATAATCAATTTCCATTGTGAGCTGGCCAATTTGCTGATAGAGTTTTTGCTCCTTAGCTTCGCTCGTGTTAGCCTTAGCTTCTTTACTGTAAACTTGGGCGCCGTTTTTAATTAACTCGTCTCGCCACTTGCTAATTAGAGACTTTGAGACATTAAACTCAGTCGCGATTTCCTCGTAGGTTCTATCGCCTTTTATTGCCTCGAGGGCTACTTTGAATTTAAAACTATTTTCGTAATTAGATTTTCTAGCCATTTTTACACCTTTTTTAGAGTAGTATATTTTATCAAACGTTGGCTAGTTTGTTTCTTAGTTACTGGTACTGATTTCGGGACTCATTATACTAAGTCTAGATTTTAAAGGTAATAATAATTCTGCTAATCTCATACAAGCTTATGATTTTGTACAACAAAAGCTTACGGTTTATAAGACATTAATGAAAGTAAAACCTAGCGAATTTCCAGTAACCGCTATCGTAAAATCAGTATATCCATATTTATGTAATGAAGTTAGCAATACAAAAGTTATAAACTGCGACAAATATGAGTTTTGGTTATATCAACAATTAAGCCATAATTGTGGGGCTGG
>CAZZEV010000534.1:0-1705 GCA_964653305.1 uncultured Cellvibrionaceae bacterium
CTGAACGTGGAAGTGAGCGAGTTGTTTCGTGCGGCAGAAGGTGGCGATATGCCTGTGCTTGGGCAGAAATCTGAAAACAAGTTGCTAGAAGAGCAAAATAGTGGCCATGCGCCAGATTATGCTGAAGATGCGGTACAAATTAGACGACTGTTTCGCGAGTTGAATCCTCAAAGTCGCAGTATTGCAGTTGAGCTATTGAAAGCATTGAAGATAGCCGAAAAGCAGTAAGTTCATTTTTTATAAAGCAAAGTCACTGGATCCCCTGCGGGGATGACGACTCCCTATTTAATTCCCATCAATAAGTGGGGTGAAAAAGCAAGGCGCTTTGCACCACATTAAAGCACAAATCCGCCATACACCAAGAGCACTCACTAAACCCACCCACAAAAATCGCCCCATAAAACCACCAACTTGTGCCCACGCTTTGATTTTTTGCACCACAAACAAACAAATAATATAGAGAAACCTTCGCAAACCGCCGCTCACAAGCTGCTTGGCAGCTTCATACACGCGATTTTCTGCCATTTAGCCGGCCTATTGGCCGACGTTATCGCCTTTTTACGCCTCAAGGGCTAAAAGCCACCTCTATGGCATAGCACTTGCAAAACCTCCATCAATCCGGAGTTTTGATTTATGTCTTCTAGCGTTACAAATACTGCCCCCACCAAAACTGTTTCGTCAGTCTGCCCTTATTGCGGCGTAGGCTGCGGCATGCTGTTGGAAACCGACGGCAAGAAAATCCTCAAAGTCAGCGGCGATAAAAATCATCCCACCAACTTTGGCCGTCTATGTACCAAAGGCCAAACCAGCGCCCAAGCTTTGCGCGAATCTGGTCGCATGGAGGCCGCGTTTGTGCGCACCGACCGCACAGCACAATCCGTACAAACACCAATGGACGATGCCATCAAAACTACCGCCAAACGCTTGCAGGCGAGTTTGGACGAACACGGCCCGGACGCTCTGTCATTTTACGTTTCCGGGCAAATGTCCATTGAAGCCCAATACTTGGTGAACAAGCTCGCCAAAGGCTTTGTGCGCACCAACAATATAGAATCCAACTCGCGCTTATGTATGGCGAGTGCAGGCGCGGGTTACAAGCTATCGCTCGGTTCCGATGCCCCACCCGGTTCCTATGAGGATTTCGAACACACCGACTTATTCTTTGTGATTGGCGCCAATATGGCGGACTGCCACCCGATTCTGTATTTGCGCATGATGGATCGTATCAAAGCGGGCGCTAAGCTGATTGTGGTTGACCCGCGCCGCACGCTTACCGCTGAAAAATCTGAACTGTTTATGCAGATTAAATCCGGCACAGATTTGGCGCTGCTCAATGGTTTGCTGCATTTACTGGTTAAAAACGGCCATACCGACCCTGAGTTTATCGCCCAATTCACCCAAGGCTGGGAGGCAATGCCAGAGTTTCTGGCGGATTACACGCCCGCGAAAGTCGCGACCATCACCGGCATACCCGAAGACGATATTCGTAAAACCGCCAAATTGATCGGCGAAGCCAAAAACTTTATGACCTGCTGGACCATGGGTTTAAACCAGTCCACGCACGGCACCTGGAATACCAACGCCATTTGCAATCTGCATTTGGCCACCGGCAAAATTTGCTCAAAAGGCAGCGGCCCCTTCTCGCTCACTGGCCAACCCAACGCCATGGGCGGCAGAGAAATGGGCTATATGGGGCCTGGCCTAC
>CAZZEV010000535.1:0-1704 GCA_964653305.1 uncultured Cellvibrionaceae bacterium
CACAAATGCATGGTGCTCTTGGTAAAGATGCCTATGACTTTGTGGATTTTTTAGCACGCTCTGGGCTCAGTATTTGGCAAATGCTACCGACTAGCCCAACTCATGCTGATCTCTCTCCCTATCAATCTGTTTCAGCGCACGCGGGCAACCCTGAGCTGATTAGTATTGATTGGTTGGTGTATCGCGGTTGGGTGGATGCTAATTCTGCATGGAATGATTTGGAACCCAGCAAAAATATTCTGCAGGCTATTCGCATGGAATGTGCGGATCAATTTTATCAACGCCTGCGCGATATAGATGGATTGCTGGATAGGTTAAGTCAGTTCTGCGATGAAAATAGTTATTGGTTAGATGATTTTGTTTTATTTATGGCGCTGCGCAAACATTTTGAAAATCGCTCATGGAGTCAATGGCCAACAGCTTTGAAGCAAAGAGAATCAGAAGCCATAGCCGAATACCGTGAATTTTTAGCGTCAGATATTTCTCTTTATGTATTTGAACAATTTGCGTTTGCCGAGCAATGGAAATCGCTACGCGCTTACGCCAAAGAAAAAAATATTTATCTATTTGGCGATATGCCAATTTTTGTGGCGCATGACAGTTCAGATGTGTGGGCTGCACAAGAATTTTTTAATTTGGATGAAGAGGGCAGGCCCTTAACCGTAGCAGGTGTGCCGCCCGATTATTTCTCTGAGACAGGTCAGCACTGGGGGAACCCCCACTACAACTGGGAGTCCATGGAAGAAGCCGGTTTTAGTTGGTGGATTGATCGGTTACGCACGCAGTTAAATCAATTTGATTTAATTCGTATTGATCACTTCCGTGGCTTTGAAGCCTTCTGGGAAATTCCCGGTGATAGTGTCGATGCGCGCGGCGGTCGGTGGGTTAAAGCGCCAGGCGAAGCTTTTTTATCCGCCTGTTTTAAGGCGTTCCCCGGCTTGCCTTTGGTGGCTGAAAACTTAGGATTAATTACCCCCGAAGTTGAAGCTTTACGTCACACGTTCCATTTGCCCGGCATGTTGGTTTTGCAATTCGCCTTTGACGGCAACAATAAAAATCCCCATTTGCCACACTGCCATTCAGTTAGCGATGTTATTTATACCGGCACCCACGACAACGATACTACGGTCGGTTGGTTTGAATCGCTAAACGATGAACAAAAGAGCAACGTAAAAAATTATTTATACGCCAGCGAACAACCTATTCATTGGTTGTTAATTGAATCTGCACTGGCATCTGTCTCGCCTTTGGCTATGATTCCTCTACAGGATTTTTTAGCGCTCGATGGTGAGCACCGTATGAATATGCCCGGTACTACAGGCATTAATTGGCTGTGGCAATTTGACTGGGCACAATTCCCTACCGATTTAGGAGAACAGATTTACAAAAGGCTTTATAGATATGACCGTTTAAATTAAATTTTTTAATACCCATTTTTTACGTCAAGCACAAAGGAGTAACCCTATGGAACATAGATGCACAGAAAGAATTACCAGCGAGTTAAAAATTCTAATCTACAAGCATAACCTTCCTATTGCGATTGGACGCGTACGTAACGGCAGTAGCAGTGGTGTGTTTGTTGAAACGGATTTTATGGATATTGAATGCGAACACCAATTACAGTTAGAAGTTTTATTTAACAAAAGCAATGCAACAAAATTACAATCAATTGTAATGAAAGCCCTTGTGATCCATAAAACCGGT
>CAZZEV010000536.1:0-1702 GCA_964653305.1 uncultured Cellvibrionaceae bacterium
GGGCGCTTACAACGATGTTATTGGCGTTAAATGCGCCACGCAGTGAGACCCAACCCTTCAGTCAACCGGACCTGCTGCATAAAGCAGCGGCAGGCCGGTTACTTTGAACGTTAGGCATAAATTCATTTCAGCCATGATAAATAAAGACCAAAATCCAGTTGGATGGGCGATGTTGATGCATGAGTTAGATGATGCAAAAGAACATCTAACCAACCTCATCGCAGAAATTCAAAACGATTCAGAATACGACGATGGCAATTTGAGAGTTGATTTAGGTCATGTTTATTCGCACTTAAATCGCGCTTGGTATCGTCGAAATAAAGGCGAAGATATTACCGAGGCACAATGGGTAGAAGCCTCAAAATTCCCTAATGACTTAGAGCCAATATAAATGCCATCCAAGCCTGACGTATGCTGAAAAAAGTGGACGCTGTTAATCGCAGTAAACTGCAAAAAAACGGAGTCAAAAATGAGTAAAAAAGTCAATGCAAGCTACACACAAGAATACCGAGCAGAAGCGGTGAAATTGGTGTTAGAACAAGGTCTAGGGGTAACGGAAGCATCTAAACGACTAGGGATGTCATGTAAAACGCTTTCTGCATGGGTATGTGCCGAGCGGGCAGGCAAACTGGCCGGTATGGGAAGCCATCGTAAAGCGGAAATCACGGCACAAGAAGCGGAAATTAAACGTTTGCAAAAAGAATTGGCAAAGGTGCAAATGGAGCGTGACATCTTAAAAAAGGCCACGGCGTACTTTGCGAAGGAAAGCCTGTAAAGTACGCGTTCATAAAAAATCACCAGCAAAAATTTCTGATTCGATTGATGTGTAAGGTGCTAAAGGTCAGCCACAGCGGTTATTACGCATGGCTTAATCGCAAGCCAAACCTGCGCAGTGAAAAACGGTATGCCTATGAAGTAGCCGTTAAAGCCGCGCATCAACAAACGCGAGAAACGTATGGCATTCGCCGCCTACATCGTGAAATAGTCGAACAAGGACATTGCATGAGTCAATGGCAAGTACGCACCATACGCAAATCGTTAGGCTTAAAGTGCAAGCAGATGAAGAAATTCAAAGTCACCACCAAAAGCGATCTTACTTTGGCTGTTGCGCCGAATGTATTGGAACAACGATTTGCACCCACGGCACCCAATCAAATGTGGGTGGCTGATATGACCTATATTTGGACAGAGGAAGGTTGGTTGTATTTAGCAGGCATCAAAGATGTTTTTAGCTGTGAAATTGTTGGTTACGCCATGGGGCAACGCATGACAAAAGAGTTGTGTATGAGTGCTTTGCAGATTGCCATCGCGTACAAAAAACCACCGACAGGCTTGGTTCACCACTCTGATCGCGGCAGCCAGTATTCTTCAAAAGCCTACCGTGAGCAGCTAAAGAAAAATGGCATCGAAGCTTCGATGAGCCGCAAAGGAAATTGTTACGATAACGCTCCAATGGAAAGTTTTTGGGGCAGCCTCAAAAATGAATTGGTGCATCACACGCAGTATAAAACCCGCAAACAGGCACAGGAGGAAATCACGGAATATATCGAAATTTTCTATAACCGACAACGCCGACATTCGCGTTTGGGCGACCTCTCACCCGCACAATTCGTTAAACAATTTTGGGGAAATGTTGAGAAATGTAATGAGGCTGTAATTTAATTTTCTGAACTTTTGGCGTCCACTATTGACGCACACTTCA
>CAZZEV010000537.1:0-1695 GCA_964653305.1 uncultured Cellvibrionaceae bacterium
GCAGACGCAGTAAAACTGAAAGAGCTCTCTGCCAAGGAACTTAGTTATGGCCACTCCGGCGGTCACGTTGAAAATCAAGCAGAGTTTATTGAGAAAATCGTGAGCGGCCGATCTGACTTTGTCACCATTGAACTCAAAGATCAGACGATACAAATTGTTAAAGACATCGCTATAGTTCGCCACAACCTAGTGGGCACCACCAGCAATCAGGGTAAACCCGGAGCGGTAGATACAGGCGTCATGTTGATTTGGCAAAAGCAACACGGGAAGTGGAAATTGCTTGCTCGGCAAGCCTTTAAAACTCATTAATTTTATTGCAGATAATCTATGAAACTTTACGGTAGTTACACATCACCCTTTGTTCGCCACTGTCGTATTGCCCTTCTCGAAACGGGTCTTGCATGCGAATTTATTGAGACTGATCAAGCCGGTAGCGCGGCGAAATCACCCACAAAACGCGTACCCTTTTTAGAAGACGGGGATGTTTTTTTAACGGATTCGAGCTCGATTTTAAAACATATCCGTGAAAAGGCAGGCACTGCTTTTTTATCTAGCGCAAGCGAACTCGATCTATTTGCAATGGTAAACACGGCGCTGGACGCTACCGTAAATTTATTTTTCTTAGAGCGCGATGGCGTGGATTTACAAGCTTACGAATACACCCGCCGCCAAGCAGCGCGTATTGAGTCTAGCCTTACAGAACTGAACGCATTATCACTTGCCGCCCAAGCACCTTACAGCGACATGGAGTTACGTTTAGCCTGTTACCTAGCCTGGGGATTATTCCGCAAGCGCATCAACATAGAAGCTCACGAAAACCTACAACAGTTCTTGGCTGGCATTAACCAATACACTGCTTTTTCAGATACAGCGCCGCCCACTTAATGCAATCAAAAAAATAAACCCGCACTTACGCGGGTTTATTTTTTCACTATTGCCCATACACAATTTTAGGCCGCCGCAACTGCTTAATGCCTAGCCAAAATGTAGCCACAGTGATTGCTATTGCAACCAACCAAAACTTCCAAAATGCAAAAGCAGCAATAGTTCCACCCAGTAGAATTTCTTTTATCACAACCGCCTGCCCCAATACTGGCACCCAAAGCCACCACTCATAGAACAAGCCCGGATTAAACATGGTGTAGAAATTCAATAACATAGGAATAAAGACTAAGGCTGCTATCAGCGACTGCGCATCTTTAAAAGATTTTGCAAAGATAGACAAACTTAACTGCAGTGCTACCGCGAAAAATACTACGGGTAAAAGCACCCAGAATATTTTCATTAAATCTACGACATCAACGTCAACACGCAAGCCCAACTGATTAAAGGGCAAGAAACGAAATGCGATTGCAAGAAGCAACAACTGGATAATTAAAATAACAATAGTCAGAAACGTAGACGCTAACCACTTGCCAAGATAAATAGAAAAAGTCACTGCCGGCGTTATTAATAGTGACTCAAGTGAACGACGTTCGCGTTCACCCGCGGTCATATCAGCAGAAAAACCCACACTGCTAATAAAGGCGGCTAACAATAAGGTTAAGGGCACACTCGCTAATAAATACACACTCATTTTTTGTTCGTCGGCGACATTTTCTTCACGTAACTGAATGGGGCTTCCAACATCTGGCGCTATACCGCGCGCCATTAAATTAACCGCCCCCATGCGCGAACCCCAAACATAGATTTGGG
>CAZZEV010000538.1:0-1693 GCA_964653305.1 uncultured Cellvibrionaceae bacterium
CAGTCTCCACCACAAATTCTGCATCGCCAGAACATTCCCAACGCACAGCTTCATTAACCGGTGCACCAGCACGGCGAGTGGTGACCACAACTTTATCGGCAACAATAAACGCCGAATAAAAACCCACACCAAATTGACCAATCAGCTGCGCATCTTTTTTCTGATCGCCGCTTAATTTTTGCATAAAGTTCGCAGTACCGGATTTAGCGATAGTACCCAAATTTTCAATCACTTCATCGCGCGTCATGCCTATGCCGTTATCGCTTATGGTGATGGTTTTGGCATCTTTATCAAAGCTCACACGGATCTTTAACTCGGCATCGCCTTCGTATAAGTCGCCATTAGATACAGCTTCAAAGCGCAATTTATCAGCAGCATCCGACGCATTCGATACCAGCTCACGCAAAAATATTTCGCGATTTGAATAAAGCGAGTGAATCATCAAATGCAACAATTGTTTAGCTTCAGTTTGAAAGCCGCGTGTTTCTTTGCGAGCATCTATGGTCATAATGGAACTCCTGATACGAATGAAATACACAATAGCAGTGAACAATTTTTAACCACGCACATTCAGCGCCTAGCTAAAAACCTATGTACACGAAGTGGGGCAGATAGGGGAAATATCAAGGGGGTAAGTAGAAAAATAGGAGGGGATTGGTCATAAAAAAGGGGATCTCAATGATCCCCTTTTTCATTTACGAGTATGCGGTATTTTATTCTGCCGCAACAACAACCACTGATTTAGCAGGCAATTTCACGGTTAACTTACCGTCTTTAGCTTGCGCGCTAAACGCTGTTGGCTTAATGACTTCTGGTTTTTCAAAGGTGTTGTGTGCGTCCATTGCGGCTGATGTAAGTACGCGGCCTTTTACGCCAGACACTTTTTCACCAGCAACATTCACTGCAACATCTACCGCTTCTTTAGGATTGGTATTCACCAAAGCGATATACAGCTTACCGTCTTTAGCGCGCGCCGCCGATGCACTTACACCGGGAATACTGACGTTACCCAAGGTGTAGGTTGTATTTTTGCTGATATTAATCGGCAATGATGTCGCATCTTGGAATGGCTTGTACATATCGAAGGCATGATAAGTAGGAGTCAAAATCATTTTGTCATCCTTCGTTAAAATCATTGCCTGCAATACGTTAACCATCTGTGCAATATTGGTCATAGGTACGCGTTCAGCATACTTATGGAAAATATTGAAGTTGATTGCGGCTACCAAAGCATCGCGCAAGCTGTTTTGTTGATACAAGAAACCTGAATTGGTGCCTGGCTCAACATCATACCAAGTGCCCCATTCATCAACATAGAAACCTACTTTCTTCTCAGGATCATTTTTATCCAGAGTTTTTACAGCATCGGCAATAAATCCATCCATACGCAAAGTTTGATGGAAGGTTGAAATCCACTCTTTCTCAGGGAAACCTGTGGCCATACCTTTCACTTTCCAATCATTGGTTGGCAAGGTGTAGAAATGGAAGCTAATACCGTCCATACGCAAGCTCCACTCGGGCTTCACGTTAGCACTCAAGTATTCAGTCCATTGCTCATGACCTGTAGTACCACCACTCGCAATCAACTTAGGCGTGTTGTGCTTGGGGGTTTTGAGGAAAGCTGCATATTGCTTGTAAAGATTGGTGTAGTGCTCTGGCGACATATTGCCACCGCAACCCCAAGCTTCGTTAC
>CAZZEV010000539.1:0-1691 GCA_964653305.1 uncultured Cellvibrionaceae bacterium
ACAGCGGCCATCTACTGGTTAACTCTTCTAACGCAGATGCCCAAGACAATAAGAACAGACAGGAAGCAAAGCCCATCACCACCCTTATTGAACAGCAAATGAAAGTAATTTTTGCGCAGAGCGCAGTTAACAGTGCCATAATCGGCACCCTCAATTGCCAACACCTGCGCAGCAACGTTCAATGTGCACTGCTAGGCTTGGCCGAAAACAACCAACTAGCGTAAGCCTGACATTAGAAATAGATTATGACCGACTCCCTTTCATGGCTCGATCAAGTGCGCTGGAATAGCGATGGCCTTGTACCCGCCATTGCCCAAGACGCTAAGACTGGCCGTATATTGATGATGGCATGGATGAACCGCGAAGCCTTAGAACTCACCGCTAAACTCAAGCAAGCGGTATACTTTTCGCGTTCGCGCAATAAGCTTTGGCACAAAGGCGAAACCTCACACCACGTGCAAAACGTACAAGAGATTCGCCTAGATTGCGATGAGGATGTCATTATTCTCATGGTGGAACAAATCGGTGGAATCGCCTGTCACACAGGTCGCGAGTCTTGTTTTTATCGCGTGTTTACTAACGGCGAGTGGCAAGTGGTTGAACCCGTTTTAAAAGACCCCAGCGAAATTTACTAATTGGCGCGTTTTATTTATTGATCGCGACAACATAAAAAGAGACTCAAATGAGTAACGATATTCTCAAGCAATTGACCGACATATTAGAAGAACGCAAAAAAATTGCCGACGCAGAATCTTCTTACGTCGCCAGTTTGCATAAAAAAGGTTTAAATAAAATTTTGGAAAAAGTCGGTGAAGAATGCACCGAAACCATTTTAGCCGCGAAGGACGCCCAAACCAGCGGTGACAATTCCGATCTAATTTATGAAACCGCAGATCTTTGGTTCCACAGTTTGGTGATGCTCTCCCACTTGGGTGAAAACGCCGACGCAGTACTCAATGAATTAGCACGTCGTTTTAATATTTCTGGGCACGATGAAAAAGCATCGCGCACCAGTAACCCTTAATTTTTTAGCGAGATATTGTTATGACTGATATTACTTTCGCCGCTGGCAACTTTGGCAGCCCAATGCAAATTCTGATTATCGCCATTATTGTGCTGATTCTGTTTGGCGGCAGCCGCCTGCGCAACATTGGCGGCGACTTAGGCAACGCGATCAAAGGCTTTAAAAAAGCCATGAGCGATGGCGACAAAGCGAAAGAAGAAGAGCAAGCAAAACTCAGTGCCGAATCACAAAAAATTATTGAAGGTTCTGTTGAGAAAAGTACAGCAGACAAAGTGTCTGTTGATAAAGACCCAAAATAATTAAAGGCTGACCCTGTGTTCGACATTGGTTTTTCTGAATTAATTGTCTGCGCGATTGTCGCGTTACTTGTCATAGGCCCAGAGCGTATGCCAGAAGCAGTGCGCACTGTGGGCTTGTGGATTGGTCGCTTTAAACGCGGCCTGCGCGAAACCCGTTCGGAAATTGAGCGGCAAATGGGCGTGGACGATATTCGTCGTCAGCTGCACAACGAAGATATCATGCGTAGCTTAGAAGATGCGCGTCGCGATATGGACAACGTGGTGGCCCAAACCCAAGCCTCGCTAAGTATTGAAAATGATGTTGTCGAGCGCGAATATCAAAGCGAACCCGATCTACCCTATCATTCTCATTACGACGAAAATGCAGC
>CAZZEV010000540.1:0-1688 GCA_964653305.1 uncultured Cellvibrionaceae bacterium
TCAGTGATGTGGTGAGTTTGAATAAAGATGACCTGCGACCACCACCAGATTTTGGCGTTGCCTTTGATAGCCGCTACTTACTCGGTTTGGCAACCATCAATGAGCAAATGATTATTATGGTAGATATCAATGAGTTGATATCCAGCGATGAGATGGGCCTATTTGAACGTCAGCACGAAGCGGTTTGATAAACGTTATTTCAAACTGTTAATTTTCTAAGGCCAATGCTGTTCGGGCAACTGCTTACACTATTAAGGAGAGTTACATGAGTTTAATTACAAATTTATTTGGTGTAAGTGAGCGCGAAAAAGCACTTGAAGCTGAGCTGCGAGTATTGCGTCAGCAAGTGCAAGCTGGGGCTCAAGGCGCTGAAGAGAATGAACGCATTAAGCAGGCCCTAGATGCAACATCATCCAATGTGATGATGGCGGATGCAAACCGCAATATTGTTTACATGAATAAAGCTGTTGAATCTATGTTGCGCGGCGTAGAAGGTGAACTACGAAAAGCTCTACCACATTTTTCGGTAGACAAAGTGATTGGCAGCAATATGGATATTTTTCACCGGAACCCTTCCCACCAAAGTAATTTATTAGGCAATCTGCGCGGTACCTACACCGGTAACATTACCGTTGGGCCACTCTCATTTCGTTTAATCGCAAACCCTATTTTTTCAGTATCTGGTCAACGCATGGGTTCTGTCGTTGAGTGGTTAGATCGTACCAAAGAAGTGGCGCTTGAAAATGAAATGGCCAGAATTTTAGGCGCGTTAGAAACCACCACCACTAACGTTATGATTGCTGATGTAGATAGAAAAATTATCTACATGAATAAATCAGTTGAAAGTATGCTGCGTGTTGCAGAGGCTGACATTCGCTCGGTTCTCTCACATTTCTCTGTGGATAAAATTATTGGCAGTACTATGGATATTTTCCATAAAAACCCTGCACACCAAATGAAACTATTAGAAAATTTAACGGCTACCTACACCGGCAATATTGTCGTTGGGAAGCGGCACTTCCGCTTGGTTGCCAATCCTATTTTTTCAAAAGATGGAACACGCTTAGGTTCTGTAGTGGAGTGGTTGGATCGCACACAAGAAGTCGCTGTTGAATCAGAGGTTAGCGGTGTTGTACAAGCAGCTGGCGCCGGTAATTTTAAAGCGCGTATACCCACGGAAGGAAAGTCGGGTTTCTTCTTAAATTTGGCAGAAGGCTTAAATGCATTAATGCAAACGTCTGATGTTGGTTTGGGTGAAGTCAATCGCGTATTGGGTGCAATAGCAAAAGGCGACCTCACAGAAAAAATCACCACGGAATACTTTGGTACTTTTGGTGAATTAAAAGATTACTGCAATAGCACAACCGAAAGCTTGGGCGAAATTATTGGTGAAATTCGCTCCGCTGCAGAAACCATTTTTACCGCGTCAAGTGAAATTGCTTCGGGCAACGCAGATCTTTCAAGTCGTACTGAACAGCAGGCAGCCAACTTAGAAGAAACGGCATCTAGTATGGAGGAGTTAACCTCAACCGTTAAGCTTAATGCGGACAATGCTAAACAAGCTAACGTGTTGGCATCGCAAGCATCGAGTGTTGCGACCGATGGAGGTGCGTTAATTCAGCAGGTTGTTGTCACTATGAGTTCCATTAATGAATCTTCGCAAAAAATTGCAGACATTATTGGTGTGA
>CAZZEV010000541.1:0-280 GCA_964653305.1 uncultured Cellvibrionaceae bacterium
CTGAGCGCATTTATAAATTGGGCTTAGGCACCTATGTAATGCCAGAGAAATTTATGGTGGAGCAGGTTGCGCCTATTCTTGGCAACATGTTGCAGAAAGCTAAAAATTCTAAAGCGCTAAAACACTATGCGGCGGATGTTAACAACAGCAGCGCGATTATTAATGCGTGTGATTTGATTGAGCAGGTGGGTAAAACCTTAGGGATGAAATAATAGGTTTGATTGGAATGGTGCTTACCTAATCCTTTTCTCAGGCTTTACTGATGGCTACATTTATATGG
>CAZZEV010000541.1:290-1673 GCA_964653305.1 uncultured Cellvibrionaceae bacterium
TAGGGATCCAGTGACTTTGCTGTGTGAAAGGCGCTGGATCCTTACAGGATGACGACTCCCTTCTTAAGCGAGTCTAACTGAGGATATTGCAGTGTACTCCTGAATAAGCGAGTGCAATCGAGACTTAAAGATTACAAGTGCCTTCCGGATCAAGATAATAGGCAGCTTTTTTGCCTTTAAATGTATAAAGACCTAACAAATGAAACATCCAAGTGCCTTTGCGTTCCGTTGCAACCTCTAGCGGTTTATCGAATAAATCCTCTGCAATAAAATCAATACTTGCTCTGTCGTAAGGTGGGGCAAACATACTTGGGCCGATTGAGTCATTCATGGGATAAGAGGTAAATAAGCAACTATTAATTTTATCGCACTTGGTATCGTCAGCTACAACAAAGGTAATAGTATCGCCAGCTGTAAATTCGTCCGGCATTTTGTTGGTTGGTAGGGGTTCTTTGGTTGTTAAGTTGGTTACCTGAAAATCGGCATTAGTCACTACTGATTTCTTGGGTTGCGTATTAAATAAAACAGCAAAACTATAATTGGCCATCTCTTCTTCCTTCCTGATAGTTAGGTTTTTCTTGCAGGTTAAGTTTTTAAAAAGTTACGTTAATTAAAAGCACCACTTGTGCGACGTAGAGTCAACAAATCTGGCTCTGCTTGAATTAGTCTCAACGGATAACCGAGTTCGACTGCTTTTGTTAGCGTTGCAACAGCGTTTTCCCGCTTACCTAGCAATTCATAAGCTAAACCAGCACGGAAATGAACATTAGCATTTTTTGGCGCGAGTTCAATTACACGCGCTAACAGCGGTTCTGCTTTTGCGCGATCACCCAATCGTGCCGAATACAAACCCATTCGTGACATAAGCGTGACATCATCTTTTCTGCGTTCTAAAAGCGGTGTTAGTAAATCACGCGCTTTACTGTAGGCTTTTTTCGCTTCAGCTTCGCGCCCAGGAATCCAAAGTAAAGCATCGGCCAAATTCGCCCAAGCGAGGTGGCTATTGGGGTTGCCTTTAGTGGGTGATACTGCCGCTTCAAACGAGGCCGCAGCGCCGACATAATCACCTTTATTGAACAATCCTGTGCCAAGGTTTCCGTGCAGCGCTTCACTGGAGCGTATTTGCAGCCCTTGCTGCAAAACTTGCATGGCCTCATCTGTACGGTTTTGGCGTTCTAGTGCCAAATTGAGGCCGGTATAGCTTGTAACAGCATCCGGTTGTAATTTAATACTCAACCGGAATGCCTCTTCTGATTTTGTGTAGTTGTTTTGAATCCAGTAGATAATGCCTAATGCATCTGCAAAGTATCGCTCTTGAGGAAACCGTTCTAAGCCTTGCGTTGCCAGTTCCATAGCCTCGCTATACTGCTGTGCCGAGCGTAG
>CAZZEV010000542.1:0-1668 GCA_964653305.1 uncultured Cellvibrionaceae bacterium
AATTTTATCCTGTGCGGAGCCATAGAGTAATTTACTGAAATGGCCGAATTGATCGGTGCCGCGCGCTTTTAATAATTCGATAACCACTTGGTATTGATCGATGGTGGCTAAGAGTATTTGGCCCAGCGCATCGCCACGGCCAAGATCGCGGCGCACATCGGCTTTGAGTTCATTGAGTTGTTGGTAGACCTTGTCGGTATCAAACGCGAGGCGTTGATTTTGGTAGAAGTCTTTGCCGAGTTTGGGGAGTTCGCGGCCACCGTTGGCGATAAATTGAGCTTCAAGTTCAGCGGGCCATTTAATCGCATCCAAAATGCGAATCGGTTTTTGCAGCGCTACCAAGCGGTTGGATAAACTGCGCAAACGCTCCAGATAGGCTTGATTCGACATAATTGAGGTTCGTTAAAGGCGATAAGGCAACAGCCCAAAGGTGGCTGTCATCGACGCGCTCATTCTAACTGCTGGCAGCCCAAAAGTGATTATCTGAGCGTGTATTTAGTAACAAAAAAGCGAGAAAATGGAGGAATTCTTAGCAGCTGGATATAAAACCGTAAAATTGCTTGTTATGGTTCTTGAGACAGCGTAAATTTTCGCCACTCCAAAAAATGGTGTGCGCCTTTATAGTGCGGTGTGATAAATAGGCCAGCCGTGATGGATGATGCTCTAGTAGAATTTAAGAGGTTGTGGATGGCGTTTGTTGCGCTGGAAAAATTGCATCAGTTATACGATGGTTATCGCCGAGTGTTTCGCATTGGCAGGCAGGAATGGATCCTCTTGCAAGAGGCGGGCAGAACTTATTGCATCGCCAATCAGTGCCCGCACCTCCAAGCGCCTTTAACGCAAGCCAGCATTGCTAATAATGTATTGCGTTGCCCTGCACACGGGATTGAATTTGATTTGCGCTCGGGCATGCCAGTAAACCCGCTCAGTTGTCGCCATGCGCTCACCTATTTGCCGCTGATTTATGAAGGCAATCAAATAGGATTGGATATTTAATCGCTAGTTTTTTCTACTCTTACTCTCCAGATTTTTGCGTTGCTTTTGCACCGCTTAGTCTTGGTTTAATTTTCTTAAAAGGTAATGTCTATGTCATTCTTGGCCAGTTTATTTGGTAAAAAACCTCAGCCTAAAGTTATTGAAAGAAAAGCGACGCCTGCTCCCATTGCCGCACCTGTGGTCAAAGCCAAGGTGTTGGATCTGCCTTCCATTGATGCTATTAGTGATCAGAATGAACTGGCTAAGTTGGCACTGGATGGCGCGATCAGTAAGTTGCGCCAAGAAGCGGCAGAGAAAATTTCCGACAAGCAAATTCTGCAACAACTCTTAAAAGATACCAAAGCTAAAGACAAAACCGTTTTTAAAATTATCAAAGAAAAATGCGATGCCTTTAAAGAAGAGGAAAAGCGTGCAGCGGAAATTCTGGCTGGCGTAAGTGCTGCGGTACAATCTTTAGAGCAACAAAGCAATCGTCCTTTTGATGGACACTTCGCTGCTAAGTTTGCGTATTTGGTTCAGCAGTGGGAAACCAAAAAATCTGATGCGACCAGCGAGCTTATCGCCCGCGCAGATCAAGCGATTCACAAAGCTCAGCAGACCATTAGCAATATTTCTGCGGAGCAAGTTGCGGAAGAGGCGCAGCGCAAAGCGGAAGAAAATACAACACAAGAG
>CAZZEV010000543.1:0-1655 GCA_964653305.1 uncultured Cellvibrionaceae bacterium
CACCCTGGTAATAGATTTGAGCGGCGATTGTAGCAGGCAATATTTTTAAATATGAGTAGAGCTAAGTCGCAATGTACAAATATATTTGCGGTGACGATTAGTCTGAAGGCGGTGCGTCAAACCCAAAGCCTTCTACGCGATAACCTTTGTCGCGAAGTTTAGCGATATAGCCATCCCGCTTTAAAATTTGTGCAATCGGCAGAATGGCAAAGGTTGAAACATTATTGGCCAGAGAGTTTTCGGCAGCACTTAACCACAATACTTCCATTTGTGCCTCTATAGCTTTTAAATCGACTTCTTCAGAAATGGATGAACTCATGGCCGCTGCATAGCAGGCAGATTCATAGCCACCAACGGGTAACTTACTTAAGGCTTCAACATCGCCCACCGACCATGCATTGGCGCGAGCACGCATGCCATCTAAATCGGGTTCAATACGGTTTAAAATTTGGGTGAAACAGGGAATATCATCCATGCTGGATTTTTTAAAGTTTTTCACTGTTTTGCGCAGGCTCTCAATCTTAAACATAAATGAAGGTTCGGTTTTTTTGATTTTATGCTTTTTGGCAAGCTTATCCACTTTGTCCCAAGCCATATCTTTGTTAAGTAAATCGGCTTTATCGATGGATTTTTCAATTAATTCAACTCCGGCAAACATAGGGCGATGCTTTTCTATTCCATTGTCATTGCCGATATATTTTTCCTTGAGTGTTAACCACTGTTGGTAGGTTTCTGGCGAAAGAATTTCTTCAAGGCGGGCGCCATCAGGATTTTTTTGTATGCCTATGAGTGAAGGCGCAGCCGCCGCAATGCTGAAAAATCCAACATCAAGTTTGCTTGCTGGTGGCAGAAGTAATTCTTGAGAGTTTATAAGCGCATTATCGGCTTGCTGAGAACGCCATTGCATTTTTTTCGGCAGAGGTGAGAGCGTACCTAATACCCAAAGTACATGATCATCTTTATACACTTTCCACAAACTTGGCCCCGGTTGCTCGCCAATAATGAGGACTTCATCTATTTCATCCACAGCGGGTGTTGCTGCGGGGGTATTTTCATTTGAAGGCTGGCTGGTTGTGCTTTCGGTTTGGGCATTGCAAATACTGGTTAAGAATAGGCAGACAAAAATTAAACAATAGTTACGCATAGATTCCTTTAAGAGTTGATAAATGGACAATGCGGGTTTGGACGTTGCGGTTCGTGAAATAGTTGCAGTGCGGAGAAAATATTTTTTGGGGAAATGCTCGTTACTTAAGGTATAAACACACTGTAGGAGCGACTTTAGTCGCGAATATTCAGAGCTTCGCGGCTAAAGCCGCTCCTACAACAAAAGGGCAGCAAACAGTTAGGGCGATCAGCGCTTTTGAAAAATGGGGTTACTTCTCCAGCCGCGAATTTTTCAACTCTTCGTATTTATCGCGAATATCCTTAATGCTCATATTTTGAATATCGCGCTCATGGGGAGTGATAAACGATTGCAAACGCGTTTGCAAACGCATGGTGTTGTACTCTTGGCCGATAAGCGTTACGCCTTCGGCAATTAATTTGTGAATCAATAATTCCTCTTGCGTGCGCGCGTGAATATTTTCGGCGATGGGAATGCAAATAAAATAGGCGACTAAAATGCCGTAAAGTGTTGAGGTTAATGCAACGGGAAT
>CAZZEV010000544.1:0-1640 GCA_964653305.1 uncultured Cellvibrionaceae bacterium
CCTCCTCCAATGAAGTTCCAAACTCCACACTGATAATATCTTTTGACATAATATCGCCACAGGTAATCTGCTCAAATCGACGACGATAGGATTCCATCTCCGTTTTTTTAATTAAAAATTCAAGGTCTTCACGGCTAATATCCAGCACTTCATTGTATTGCTGTAATACAACATCTAAGTCATGAGAATTAACACCTGCTCGTCTTGTCGGTACAGCATCATGCGTGTTGTGCACATTTACCTGATCAAGATGTTGCTTGTGCGGATAGGGATGGCGCGTAAGATTATTAAATACCATCGCGGCAATTATCAGCACTAAAGAATTTATGCCCACAGGCACAAGCGCATAGCTAAACCCTAACGAATGAATATCCGACCCACCAAGCACGGCATATAAAGCTATAGCACCGCCAGGAGGATGTAATGACCGAGTAAGAAACATTAATGCAATTGCTGCAGCAACAGAAACGGCAGCAGCCACAGAAATATTAGCGATGAATGAAAAACAGGCAACGCCCACCACTGCCGATACCATATTTCCAACTAATACCGACCACGGTTGCGCCAAAGGGCTAGAGGGCAAAGCAAACAGCAATACTGCAGAAGCCCCCATTGGGGCAATTACATAGAGAATAGTTTGCGATGCAACAAAAAAATAACACAAGACTGCCGTTATAAAAATGCCGAGTAATGCACCCAGAGTGGCTCTAAACCGCTCTTTATTATTTACTTCTACCGTCCTAGGCCCAAAATCATGAAGCCGTACCAATAGCAGTTTACGAACTCTAGCGAGCACATTTTGCATACATCACTCTATACATCATTTGTTGGCATTTAACACTGAAGATAACAACGGTTGATAGTAGGCTCTTTATTTACTCTAATAGCAGATATTTTGCTTAATTTAGCGGTGGTATATCCATACCCCACAATAGGTAGTTCGCATGCTTATTAACATTCAAGCGTTTACTATTAAGGTTTATAGCCACCTAGGAATTTCATTATGAGCCTCACTATTGATAGTTATGCAGACTTACTTAATATCGCGCGTGCCGAAAAAAATCCACAACGACTATTATTTGTATTTACACGCGCTGAAATTGAACACGATGCCAATGAAGTACAAAAAACTGCATTTGATAAAGGCATAGGTGGATTATTGAAACCAGTCATGTGTGTAGATAAACCTATTGATGAATTAACGAACTTTGACGATTTAGTGGCTGAGTCTGATAACACAGAGCAATCCTGGTCGGTTATGTTTGCAGCTTGCCTTTCTGGCTCCGATGGAGCCATGCCAAGTAGTGAAGATGCAAATAAACCCTTGGATTCCATGATTGCTGCTATCAATAACGGCATGGTTAGCCAATACTTGGCGTTTAATCGCGATGGCGAATTATTGTCATTAGAAATGAGTTAAGGCTATTCCCTACACGAGATTCGCTCCATGCCAAACCTATTCAATTCGCTGGCAGTGCTCAGCTATCCATTCCGCATTTTCTTTTTAGCCTGTGGCATTTATGCAATTTTAATTATTGCTGCATGGCTAGGAATTCTTCTGGGGGCACTTAACCTACCTCTTGCATGGACGCCACTCTATTGGCACAGCCATGAAATGATTTTTGGTGTTGTTACCGCTG
>CAZZEV010000545.1:0-1632 GCA_964653305.1 uncultured Cellvibrionaceae bacterium
AGAGCGGCGTCCAACAAGCTGGGCTCGGAGTTAGCCTGCCAATTGCCACTACATCTTTAGGCAAACCATTTTGCGAGAGCAGCCAGCTGCCGCGCGAGCCGATCAGACATTGATGCTGCTCCAAGGCGGCCGAATTTTCAGGTCTGGGATGGCGAGCGAAATACTTCGGTGAACCGACTAGATACTTCTTTCTATCACACAAGCGCCGCGCAATGAGCGTAGACTCCTTGAGCATGCCCACGCTTGAGGATGCGGTGAGCCCGCTGATCGCACCGGTCTGGTACTTACATGGCTGGCTTGTTAAGCAAACGCTAGATGCCCCTTTGTTGCATTAATAGAGATGGATTTGACTCAAAGCCTAGCTGTCCGTTTTTATTTCTTGTCTTGCATTCAGTTTAAATTCATTCCGGATTGTTAATGTTCGCTTCAATACATTTTTGTTGCAAAGATGTATCCCTGATGCTTTAAATACATTAACTCTTCAAGGAAATTTTTTATGAAAAAGCAATTTTTATTGGCTTGCGTATTGAGTGCGTTCACCTTGCCTGCAATGGCGGATAATTTTTATATCTTTGGTGATGTCGGCCAAGGTAAGTTTGAAGTTGATGATGGAGATGATTCCAAGCTGAGTAAAACTGATAACACTTATTCAATTGGTGCCGGTTATGATGTTAATCAATTTCTCGCTGTTGAAGTTGCTTATCGTGATTTAGGTGAAATCGCTGATCGTGGCAGTGAGTTTAATGGTGTGGATGACTACGACTTTGTCGATAAAATAGGAATCACTGCCTTGCAAGCTTCTGTAATAGGTAAGTTGCCGATAAGCGATGAGTTTAATGTCTTTGGTCGCGTAGGTTTGGCTAGCCTCGATGCCGAGTATGAAAGCAGAGAATATTATGCGGATGGCAATAACCCTGCTCCATATTCTGATTCAGAATCAAAAACCAGAGCGCTGTTTGGTGTAGGTGCAAGTTTCGATATTAGTTCGCAGCTTGCAGTTCGTGCTGAATATAATCAGTATGCAAAATGGGATGATCTTAAATTGTCTGCCCTGACTGTTGGTGCGGTCTATAAGTTTTAATCTTGGTTGTTGCGGTACCTAAAAACTCTCGGGCGAAAGCTCGGGAGTTTTTTGTTATGGCTTGCGTAAACAAATACTTGTCACCATAATTGAAGCCCCTCATTACCCGCATGGAAGTGGTTAAACAATAAAGGAAACAATTATGCAATCCTCTCTCGCTATTCTTAATTCGCGCTTTAATCTCCCGAGTTTTCGCCCGGGCCAAGAGGCAGTCATTGATGCGCTCTTGCAAGGCCGCTCTGCACTTGCAGTATTTCCTACGGGAGGCGGTAAAAGTCTGTGTTATCAATTGCCCGCATTGATTTTCAAGGGTTTAACGCTGGTCGTTTCACCGCTGATTGCCTTAATGAAAGATCAAGTGGACGCACTGCAAAAATTAGGTATTGCTGCTGCGCGTTTAGATTCATCGCTCAGTAAAGAAGAAACCTTTGCAATATTCGATAGTATTCAAAACGGCAGCTTAAAATTATTATACGTATCGCCCGAACGTTTAAAGAATGAACGCTTTGTGCAGCGGTTAGCGAATACGCAAATTAGTTTGATGGCGATAG
>CAZZEV010000546.1:0-1629 GCA_964653305.1 uncultured Cellvibrionaceae bacterium
CTGTTTTGAGAACAACGTTTTATCAAACCTTGGATTTCTTGCCGCAGTAATTGAGCGATGCACTCGTAAACAAAAAAGGCGAACCGTGAGGTTCGCTTTTCTATTTTATCGTATTGCTATTCTGCCGCATTCTTTGTAATTGTTATAAACGCTTCACATTGTGGTAAATAAGGAATTTAGGATGATTAAAAATGCTTTTCTCGTACTCATAATTTTTGTTTTTGGTTTTACTGCTTCAGAATTCTATAGATCGGAGCTCACTCCAATACACAATGATACTCAGGTTGAGCCCGCTAAGGATGTTGTCAGTAATTTATCAACTGATGTGTTAGGTCAATCCTTAGATAAACCTTTATCTAAGGCAGAACAAACTACAAAACCCTCTAGCAAACTTGATCTTAAAAACGTAAATAAGCCGAAAACCTCCTATGAGGTCTTTAAACTTCTTATGGAGTTGGATTCTTCCTCAGCTAAAGATCTAGAGGCATATTTAGCAACACTTGGGCGCGATAATCCTGAGGTGCGAAATCAAGTGGCTTGGCTTTTGTCTGCTAAATATCCTACTCATGCGCTTGATTACATTACTACGCTTTTGAATTCAGGAGATATCGATCTATCCAAAGTGGTATTGCAATCAGTTGGTCAAAATCATGCAAAGTTGGCGTGGGATTGGGTTAAAGCTAATGAAAAGGAAATGGACAGTATTTATAAAAATATTGCCGAAAAGTATGACGCCAAGTTATTGGTGTTGAATATGCTGGCGCGTGTTCCAGAAGAAAAGTGGTTGGCTTATGAGGAAGCAAAAAATGTAATTGCCAATGGCCCCCAGAAAGCAGATAAATATCGATTAATGACCGTGGCGAACAATACGGCGAGTTCCGATCCCGAAGACGCTATTAGTTATGCTATGTCAGGTGTAAACGGTAAGCGCGATAGTGATTTATTTAATGGGGCTATTGTTAACCTAATCGACAAGGATATTTTTAGAGCTAAAGAGCTGATCTTACAAAATCAAGACATTGCCGATATGAGTTCAGTTAACACTATTGCCCAAAAGTTAATCAAAAATAATCAATTTAGTGATGTCTATAATCTTGCTAATGGTTTCCATACACCTGAATTGCAAAAAAGTGCATTACAATCATTGGGCAGTATGCTCATTAGTAATGGACTTGATCGAACGAAAGAGTTTGCGGCTACAATTCGATCCGACGATCTCCGTTATGAGATTGTGCGTGGTATGGTTATTTCAATGGCTGTAAATGGACAGCCAGTTAAAGATCAATTGGCACTTATGGATAGCGCCATGGTGAACATACCTGTTGAAAAGAAAGATTTTACTTATGCGTATACTATGCGCGATTGGCCTACGCTTAACTCCACAGAATATAACAATTATATGAGTGACCTTCGTTCTCGTGATAAATCTCTAGCTGAGGCAATAGAGATAAAGAGTAAATATATACAGAAAAATTGAATTGTCACGAGGATTAAATCTATTGGGAATTTGCAAAAATAGAGTTCTTTAATAGGAACCTTTTAGTTAGAAAATCGCAAGTGGTGGTTCACTTAGTGCAGCCAATTGCTCACGCAATTCCAAAATATGTTGTGACCAATAATGCTCGGTAT
>CAZZEV010000547.1:0-1625 GCA_964653305.1 uncultured Cellvibrionaceae bacterium
CCTTTTAATCGCCTTTCCCGCCACTTGGTTAATTAGCGAATGGTTGCGCACTTGGCTATTCACAGGCTTCCCGTGGTTACTCATTGGCTATGCAGATTTAACTAATTGGCTTTCTGGATGGGCACCGATTGTGGGTGTAATGGGGTTGAGTTTACTCAGCGCCTTCACCGCAGCTGTATTTGCGCATCTCATTTACCACCCAACAAAAACACGCAATTTAGTCTTGGGCAGCAGCGCAGTTATTTTTATTTGGGCCGCAGGTTTTGCGTTGCAGAAAATGGAATGGACGACCGCATCAAGCACACCCACCAGCATTGCAATTGTGCAGCCTAATATTGATCAAGACGATAAATGGCAAACAGACTACCGCGAAACCACAATGGATTTATTGCGCACTAAAACCGAACCCCTATGGGGACACAAAATTATTATTTGGCCTGAAGCTGCTATTACAGAGGTTTACAGCCAAGCCCTTCCCTTTCTTAATGAAATGAATCGCAAAGCAGCCGATGCTGAATCTGGTTTAGTTACCGGGATTATTTTTGACGATCAAGATAAACAATTGTATTACAACTCTATCGCAACCTTTGGTAAAGCCATAGGTATTCACCACAAACGTCGCTTAGTGCCCTTTGGTGAGTATGTGCCTATTGAAGCGCTGCGCAATTTAATTGAGTTTTTTAATTTACCGACTTCCATTATCAATTTGGGGCCAGAAGAACAATATGGTTTAAAAGCGGATGAACTCATGATTTCGCCTTCCATTTGTTACGAAGTGGCATTTCCTGATTTAATTGCAAAAAACGCAGTTAATTCGCAGTTGTTAATATCGGTGAGCAACTTAGGCTGGTTTGGCGATTCACTGGGCCGCCATCAGTTTATGCAAATGGCGCAAATGCGTGCGCTTGAAACCCAACACTATTACGCCTACAGCACCAACAATGGCCCCAGCGCTATTTTTGATCGCAAAGGCAATATCACCGCGCAGACCAACGCTTTTGAGAAAACCAGTTTGAGCAGTGAAATTTTCGCCGTAGACGGCTCAACACCGTTTATGCGCTTTGGCAGTTTACCCTTAGTCATTATCAGTATTTTGGGGTTAGTGTTATTGCGATTTTTTGGCAAAAAAAATCCAAACTAGTTAGCTTGGATTTTTTCAAATCACTACTGCAATTAATTGTGCTGTTAAGCAGAAGCGACTTGCAAACCGCCTTGAATATTCAAGAGAGTTAAGAATTGATTGTGTTGACTACTTGAGTTAATAACTTCACAGCGCGCCGACAAAGGCGAATTACCTACCCACTCAAAACGCCAGCGCCAAAATTGTGGGTTAGTCACATCGCCACGCAACTCCACCATCTCAAAACGGCGTGCATCCAACTTAAATAAGTCGCGCAACTGAAACGCAAAATGCTCAGCGTTTTTTGCCACAAGGCTAGAGGCCTGTTGCGCAAGCGCAGCCACAAATACATATTCACGCCCAAAAGCTTGGCTATGTGAAACAGCAAGCTCTAACGCTTGACCTAGACGATTTGCTAATGAGTAGTTAGTAAATGAACTAGGTAACACGGCACTTGATAATGTCATGGGTATTCCTTCTTGTTATGGTTCTCACTCACAGACAA
>CAZZEV010000548.1:0-1617 GCA_964653305.1 uncultured Cellvibrionaceae bacterium
GCAAAATCGGTCAACTCAAATAAGTTTTCTTCCGTCACTTGCTCCCAAATGGCTTCAACTTTGGCTTGTACGGCTGGGTTTAATTCAAGCTCGTCTACACGGTAACGGCCGGCATCATCCAAACGTGGGCTTGCAGAATACAAACATTCGGTGAACAAACGCTGAATCTGTTCAATACAACCTTCGTGGGTGCCTTCTGCTTTCATCACTTTAAACAAAATCGCCAAGTACAACGGCATTACCGGAATTGCAGAACTTGCTTGCGTCACTACCGCTTTTAATACGGCAACACGCGCCTTGCCGCCGTGTTTTGCGCTCAGCTCACGCGCTGCGCGGTCCAAATCTTCTTTGGCTTTACCGATGGTTGCTTTGCCATAAATTGGCCAGGTTAATTTATCGCCAAGGTAGGTGTAGGCAACAGTTTGAAAATTATCAGACAGTAAATCAGCGCCTTTCAGAGCATCAATCCACATTTCCCAATCTTCACCGCCCATCACTTTTACAGTGTTGGCGATTTCTTCATCGGAGGCTGGCTCAATAGAAACGTCGGCAATTTTTAACGTATCTGTATTCAAGTTTTTAGAAACGTAAGATTTACCGATAGGCTTAAGCACTGAAGAATAAACTTCGCCCCTTTTGGGATCTGTACGGCGTGGCGATGCCAAGCTATAAATCACCAAATCCACTTTGCCGATGTTGCTTTTCAGCTCTTCGATCACCTTAGCTTTAATCTCATCCGAGAATGCATCGCCATTAATCGTGTGAGCGTATAAACCAGCAGCTTTCGCAGCATCGTGAAACGCAGAGGTGTTGTAGTAACCGGCAGTTGCGGTTTTGGTATCTGAAGGTTCTTTCTCAAAGCACACACCCAAGGTATCCGCACCGCCACCAAAGGCAGCGGTAATACGTGAAGCCAAACCAAAACCGGTAGAGCAGCCTAATACCAATACTTTTTTAGGGGCATCGGCCACTGGGCCTTTGGCTTTAGTGAAGGCAATTTGCTCTTGCACGTTGGCGGCAGCGCCTTGTGGGTGGGCGTTGGTACAGATAAAACCGCGAACTTTTGGCTTGATAATCATGGAGTTAACCTTTAGCTATGAAATAACCTTGAGATAATAAACACTTTTGAGCGACAAATTAGCGCGCGATGAAAAGCGGCGAGCCTCAAAAGGGAGGCATTATACAGAAAAGACGGCATTATATAGAAAAGACGGCATCATATAAAAAGACGACTAATCTCACATGACAGCAGACAAGTCTGTGTAAAAATTAGCCACAACGAATTACCACCCAATTGCCAAAGGAAATCACTATGCTTTACCCCATGTTTGCCATGATTTTGCTGACGTTCACCGTTGCAGGCTATTTACTCAAGATGCGCATTGCCGCCGTCAAATCTGGCAAGGTAAAACTCAGCGCTTTTCAGCTCAATACTGGCGAAGATATGCCGGTGAAAATGCTCCAAGCCGCACGCAACTACACCAACTTATTTGAAGTGCCGGTGTTTTTTTATGCAGCGGGCACCATCACTCTTGCACTTCACCTTTATTCTCCTAGCTTGATTTTGTTAGGCTGGTTGTTTGTTGCATCCCGAATCGCGCATTCATGGATTCACCT
>CAZZEV010000549.1:0-1615 GCA_964653305.1 uncultured Cellvibrionaceae bacterium
AAACCGTATGCGGCATGGATGCCGCGTCCGAGCCTACAGGGATGTATTTACGGCGAGTTTTGAATTGAACAGTATTCTTTGCTGCACACACATTAGGAAAAATTAACTTGTTTGAGGTTCTAAACAGGAGTCACTATGAAATTTTCACTCGGGCCCATTTTATATTTTTGGGAAAAAGCAAAAGTAGAGCATTTCTATCGCGATGTAGCGGAGTCATCCGTAGATTGTGTTTACCTCGGTGAAACCGTTTGTGCAAAGCGCAGAGAGCTACGTTTGAATGATTACTTGACGATAGCCCATCAACTGCGCGAGGCCGGAAAAGAAGTGGTTCTCTCTACCATGACCTTGTTGGAGTCGCCTGCTGATTTGCGTGAACTGCGCCGCTATTGTGATAAAGGCGAATTTTTAATTGAAGCCAATGACATGGGCGCGGTAGGTTTACTGCATGAACAGGGCATGCCCTTTGTGGCGGGCGGCGCCTTGAACTGTTACAACCAACACAGCTTGCGGCGGTTAATGCAATTGGGTTTGCAGCGTTGGGTGTTGCCTAGTGAATTATCGGCTAATTGGATTCGCACACTCTTAACCCAACCCGAAATTGCCGATGTACGCGAATGTGTTGAAACAGAGTTGTTTGCTTTTGGTCATTTACCTTTAGCGTGGTCTGCGCGCTGTTTTACGGCGCGCTCAGAGAATAAAGCAAAAGATGAGTGCGGGCTTTGCTGCTTAAAATATCCTGAGGGTCGAAAAGTTATCAGTCAGGATAATCAGCAAGTATTTGTGCTCAATGGTATTCAAACCCAATCCGGTTATCGCTATAACCTCGTCAATGACCTCGCTGAACTGCACGATATTGTGGATATTATTCGGTTAAGCCCGCAAGCAGAAGGCACCTTTGATTGGTTAGAAAAATTTAAACAAAATCAAACGGGTGCTCATCCTATCGCCTTGACTGCACCGGATTGCAACGGCTATTGGCATGAGTTGGCGGGGAAGGATTTGCTGATTGCCTCCAGCCGCTAACTGCCAATAGCGTGAGGTGCTTACTGGGAGTACCCACTAAGAGTTAGTGGCTGGTTTGCGTGTGTGTTTGTAACTAGAAACACTGCGAATACAATGATTTAATCGTTTTATCTTTACCTATTAATAGGTATTTTTTCTAAATTCCCTCCTTGTTTCCAATCTGGTTATAAAATTATTTGCCCCTTACACTCAATAATGAAAATAGGAAATTCAGACGGCTGATTTTCTATTTGAATCTGAGTGATATTGGGAGATAAGTCATTATGGCTACACAAGAGTACAAAGCCTGGTCTGTTGTTACCGCAAGTACAATTTCGTTTACCATTTGTTTTATGATTTGGATGATGTTTGCGGTAATTGGCATTCCCATTAAACAAATGTTGAACTTGAATGAAACGCAATTTGGTTTGTTAATTGCAATGCCGGTACTTACCGGTTCTTTAATTCGTTTACCTATGGGTATGTGGACCGATAAATTCGGTGGAAGAATTGTATTTTTTATTTTAATGCTCTCTACCGTTGTACCCATTTGGCTTATTTCATCGGCTACAGAATATTGGCATTTTTTAGTATTGAGTTTATTTGTGGGTGT
>CAZZEV010000550.1:0-1604 GCA_964653305.1 uncultured Cellvibrionaceae bacterium
GCCGCGTGCAAGACAACGAAGGGTTTTACCAGCTTGAATTAAGTTTGGTGGATGCGCGCACCGGCATTGAGTTGCGCAGCACCCATATCGAATTCACCAACAACACCGACTTGTTGACGAAACTCGCTAAAAAATTAGAAGCAGATTTTTTGGTAGAAGATGCTGGCTATTGATTGTTTATTTTTTTGAGATTCATTTTTTGTAGCAGCGCAGCGTCACGTTCGGAAAGTGAGTTATCGAAGTCACCCAAGCCGCGAGTTTGGCGTTGGCTTACTAAATCTGCGTAAATTATGTTTGCCTGCTCGTGAATTTCATTTATCTCGGATTCACCAAACTCCAAATTGAAAAGGATTTTACTAATCTTGCTGGACATTGTATCGCCGCGCATGTCTCTTACTAGCGCCCAAGTTTGTGCATTGAGAGAATATTTGTAGGCGAGTGCTGGACTGCTATCGCTATAAATAGAGCTTAACGTATTGTCTATCATCGCCAACTCAGTTAGCGCGTGCGTGGAACCTGCTACGGCGGCGCGGTAATAGAGCGCTTTGGTTTTAATATAATCTAACTTTCCATCTACCTCTTTTTCGCGTTGGCGTTTTGCCAATGTTTGTATGGCGAAAATATCATTTTGCTCCATCAACGTATTGAGCGTTGCATCGCTGTAGTTGTCGTAATCGCTAGTTTGGGAATTCCCGTTAAGGTCTTTGTCATAGCCGCGCGCGCGTTTCCATGCTTGGTACTCGGTTAGCTTATTTACATCCATCAGAATTTTGTCGGCTGGTGTGAATTCTTGAGGAGTAATGACTATTTTTGGCTTATCGCTTTCGCTGAGATTATTTTCGCTTGTGGGATGATTGGTAATGCTGATTTCATTTGATGTGGGCTTATCTGTTGGCCACAGCAATATGCCGCCCATCATTAAAATTGATGCGATACCAGCACTCAGTAAAAAATTCTTTTTTCGCATATCAATTCCCTGTTTTTATCAATTCGCCAACTGAGCCCAAAACGCGGCCAGAATCGGGCTTTTCAAACGCTTTTCCATCACGCAAATTCCCATGGAGTAAGGGCCTAAATCGGGTTGGCGTGCAAAGGTTTCCACTTGGTTGGCCAACGGGCTGTTATCTACCACTATTTTGGGCAAAACACCCACGCCGAAACCCAAGCTCACCATGCTCACAATCGCCTCGTTGCCTTTTACTTCGGCGTAGATATTAGGCTTGATGCCCTGCTCGTTAAACCACAGATTCAAGCGCTCTCGCGGTAAGCCTTCTTCGGGGATGATAATAGGAATGTGATTCCAATTTGCATCCTTCCATTCCTGATGATCTTTCGCGCAAATAAAAACCAGCGACGAATGGGCGATAGGCTTAAAGCTAATCCCCGCTGGCAGCTTTTCCGGCTTGGCGGCAATCGCAATATCTTCATAGCCCGCTTGTACCCGCTCGATGGATTGCGCGGGGTCGCCGGTGTGTAGCTTGATCGCAATGCCGGGATGCTTAACGCGAAACTCGGTAAGGATGTCATATAAGAAGCTGTAACTCGCCGTCACCGAGCAGTAAATGCTGAGCTGGCCCTGCAGTTGATCGGCCTGTGCAATCAGG
>CAZZEV010000551.1:0-1586 GCA_964653305.1 uncultured Cellvibrionaceae bacterium
CGCGAGCTCTTGTTTGCTGCTATCGATAATGATTTCGCACGTACTTGCCATGGCTGCGTAGGTGCCAATCCAGTGATCTTTGTGTGGGCGCAGCTGAAAGTCAGGCATGGTGTTTAAATTGTTAGTGGATGGTGTGTAAAGTTTACAGGCTGTTGAGAGTTTTGCATCTTCTCTTCTGAGTGTCGCAAGCACCGCTTTATGATCCGAAAACGCATAAACACATCCATGTGGCTCCCTATCGTCATCCATGACTCAAGGGTTTCGGATCATAAATCGGTACTTGCTCAGAGAGAATTTCGCCAGCTCTAAAACTCAAACGAGTAACCCACCAGCACTGTCATTGCGGTTAAATCTGGTGAGAGATCCAAACCTTTAAGTGCGGTCATAGTGGCTGGCGCACCCTCGTTAGACGTTTGTTTGTACTGCTCCACACGAATATTAAATTCGGTGTTGCGGCCAAGTTCTATACCGTATTTCAAACCAAAGGTCGTGCCGGTAAATTCACCTAAACGTGAATCTGCCGAAGCGTAATCTAATACGCTTGCTGCGCCGCTCTTATCGACACCTTTATTTAAGTAGAGGTGATAAAAATCCGCACCAGTTTGGCTATACCAACGCACATGCGGTTCTAAATACATATTGCCACCAAACTCATAGCGATAGCGAAAATCGAGTGTGTGCGAATCAATACCCCAGTCATCGGTGTAGTAGCGATAAGACACATCAATCACATCTTCCGTTAAATGAATTTTGTTACCCCAGTACAGGCTTTGACGCGAGCGGCTATCGGGGCGGCTGTCGTACAAATACCATTTGCTGTTTAGATCTGGGCCGCTTGTAGCTGGGTTGGTCGATAAGCTTCCGTCAGCATTTAGAACTGATAAAACTTTATAAGGATCACTGTGATAACCGCTTGAGGTTCCCACCGAAAAATTCAATTGCGTTAACCAATGGCGATTCATGACTTGGGTAACGCCCAGCAAAAGATCGCTAACGGTTTTGTTTTCGCTACTGCTATTTTTGTGGTCTGGGTTAGGGCCCACTTTTAAACTGGTGAGCGGGTCGGGTATTCCACCTACCGCATCAATAATGTCGGTTTCAACATTGACACCAAACGAGAGCGTGGTGTTTTTGTTGTTGAAATCGCGGGCGATGGCGGCGCTGAGTGCGGCTGAAGTGAAATCATATTCTCTGGAAATGTTGCCGCCAAAACTGACGCGATTGCGCTCGCCCCAAGGTTGTTCCCAGCTAATGGCGACTGCGGCGCGGGTATCTTTAAATTCTGTATCTAAGGGTGTTTCGCCCTTCTTGGCACTGTAACTACCATTGCCGGAGGGACCAGTAAAGGTTTGGGCTTCATCCGTGGCGATTGCGCCATTGGGCGATGCGCCTGTAAGCGAATCCAGTGTCAGCTTGAGCCCCAAAGTGCGTTCACCGCCCATATCTTTACGTAGCGCGACTATGGGTTCGACCGCGGTTGCGCGGCTATCAGATTCAGAGTAAACCGCTAGGGCAGAATCCACCAACCACGGGGTTCTTTCTTCGGCATGGACTGCACCTGCAAGCAAGCTACTGCTCGCGGCCGC
>CAZZEV010000552.1:0-1566 GCA_964653305.1 uncultured Cellvibrionaceae bacterium
GATCATAATCCCTGATGTACCAAAATCTAAGCGGTGCAATAAGGTTGCTGTAGGATAATCTTGTACCAAACGAAAATGTACCGAATCTTTATTTAACGGATTTTTGCCAGAAAGACTTAATAGACCGCTTGGCTTGTTAATCAGTAACAGATGCTCGTCTTGAAAAAGAATTTCAATTTCAGCATGGCATGGGGGCGCTATAAAAGTATCGACTTTGGATGACATGCAATTATTAAAATCCAAAAATTCTTATCCCAATAAAAAAGCCCTGCATTGGCAGGGCTTCATCAATTCAAAAAGCTAAATCACGCTACCGGCACCAAGCCCAAATTTTTAACAATTTGAGCAGTAGGTTCAGTTTGATTCATGGTGTAAAAGTGCAATCCGGGCGCTTCATTTTCTAACAGCACTTCGCACAGCTCTGTCACCAAATCTACGCCGAAAGCTTTTAGGCTTGCATCATCATCGCCATAATTCTCCAAAGCTTTGCGCAACCAACGTGGAATTTCTGCACCGCAAGAATCTGAGAAGCGCGTTAGGTTGCGGTAATTAATGATGGGCATAATGCCGGGGTAAATCGGCTGAGTAATACCCGCCTTATGGCACTGCTCCATAAAATAAAAATAAGCGTCAGGATTAAAAAAGTATTGAGTGATGGCGCTGTTGGCACCCGCATCAAACTTACCTTTTAAAAACCCAACATCGTCACCGTAGCTTTTAGCTTGCGGGTGAATCTCGGGGTAAGCCGCCACTTCTAAATGAAAGTGCGCGCCAAAGTGCTTGCGAATAAAGGCAACTAATTCATTGGCGTAAACCAATTGTCCGGTTCCGCCCATTCCAGAAGGCACATCGCCGCGCAGTGCAACAATACGATCTACATCAGCGGTTTTATATTCATTTAGCAATTGCAGAATCGTTGCTTCATCGTCATTACCGAATGATAAATGCGGAGCGGCATTAATACCATCTTGCATAAATTGGGTAATTAGTCCTTTGGTGTTATCGCGTGTTGAACCGCCGGCACCATAGGTTACTGAAAAAAAATCCGGCTCAAATTCATTGAGCTGGTCGCGCACTTTAATCAGTTTTTCTTTTCCTTCCGGCGTCTTCGGCGGAAAGAATTCAAAACTTAAACGCGGTTGTGAGTCGGTCATAATGTATATCCTGCATCTCAATGGAATCATTCAATTGAGATGCCATTGTTTAATTTATCCGTCGTCATCCTCGCGCAGCGGGGATCCAGCTTTTAAAACACAATCAAGAGCTGGATCTCCGCTACGCGAAGATGACGATTCCCTTTTTAAGGGGCTTAAACGATATTAATACTTATAGCTTTCTGGCTTGAAAGGGCCATCAACAGGGTAACCAATATATTCAGCCTGCTTGGGTGTAAGTTTGGTAATTACACCACCAAAGCCTTCAACCATATCTTTCGCAACTTCTTCGTCTAATTTTTTCGGCAGCACGCGAACATACAAATGTTCTTCTTTTTGCGCTGCTGGCAAATCAGCAAATTTACGCTCGTACAAATAGATTTGTGCAAGTACTTGGTTGGCGAAAGAGCCA
>CAZZEV010000553.1:0-1561 GCA_964653305.1 uncultured Cellvibrionaceae bacterium
TTTACGGCCGATCAAACGCTTTACTGCATATAAAGTGTTGTGTGGGTTAGTCACTGATTGACGCTTGGCAGATTGGCCTACCAAAATTTCATCGTCGTTAGTGAACGCAATAATGGACGGCGTGGTGCGGTCGCCTTCGGCGTTCTCGATAACTTTTGGCTTTCCGCCTTCCAATACTGATACGCAAGAGTTGGTGGTGCCCAAGTCAATGCCGATAATTCTACCCATGATATTGCTCCAGATTTCCGATGTTACTGTGCGACCCCTTTGCATTAAAAGCAGACCACACGAAATGTTAATTTATGGTTTGATTTGCCTTGCAACTCCTGCGATTTGCAGCGAGAGGCATGCATTCATCTACCGTTGTTTTCTATATTGGAGCTGACAAATGTAATTCAAGTGCAGCTCAAAAAAATTCCTTACAAATTTTGTTGTTATTACAGCTTTCCAACTAAATTATGGTGCTTTAGAAACCACAACCATTGCTGGGCGAAGCAACCGACCGTGCAAGGTGTAGCCTTTTTGGAATACGTTGAGTACGGTATTAGGCTCTACATCGGGATTCGGCACTGCCGATACGGCTTGATGCAAATTAGGGTCAAAGGGCTCGCCGTGTGGATTCACAACAATCACTTGGTGACGCGCTAGCGCATCGATAAAGGATTTGTAGGTAAGTTGAATACCTTCGGCAATGGCCTTAAAAGCCTCATTGCTGGTATCAATCGTCGCCAAGGCGCGCTCAAGGTTATCTACCACTGGCAGCAAATCGTTAACGATTTTGTCTTGGCCGAATTTGTGGGCTTTCTCGATATCTTGCTCAGCGCGGCGGCGGGCGTTTTGTGCATCGGCCTGTGAGCGCAAAGATTGCTCTTTAGCAGATTCATAAGCGGCGGCGAGGGTCGCTAACTGCGCTTGCAGACCTTCGATGCTGACTTCAGCTTTGTCGGCAGCAGCGGCTTCAGGCTGGGCATCGGCATTTTGGATGTCTTGGTAATCTTCTGTGGACACAATTTTCTCCTAATGATTTTCACGCGGTTTGGGTACCGCAAAACAATTCAGTGCCTGCTATATGGGGTTGTAACGCTGAGATTCAAGCACTCGCTCGATTTTTCAGTACAAGAAACTGGATGAATAATAGTTTTTACTGTATAAACAGCCAGATAAATATCGCCTGCGTAACTTCTTTCTATCGTTTTAATAGGGAGCCCATCTATGCTCACCCACCTCAGCATTCAAAATTTCACCTTGGTTGAAAAGCTCGACCTGGATATGAAACCCGGCATGACCGTGATTACGGGTGAGACAGGTGCGGGGAAATCCATTCTGCTGGATGCCCTTGGCCAAACCCTTGGCGACCGTGCCGAAGCGGATCGCGTACGCATAGGTGCGAGCCGCGCGGACATTACCGCCAGCTTTGATACCAGCCGCATTCCCGCCGCGCAGGATTGGTTAGTCGCTAACGATTTGCAGCAAATGGACTCCCCAAATGAATGCCTGCTGCGCCGCTTGATTAACAATGAAGGCAAATCCAAATCCTACATAAACGGCCAACCTGCAACGC
>CAZZEV010000554.1:0-1552 GCA_964653305.1 uncultured Cellvibrionaceae bacterium
CAACGCGCACAAATTGCGGGTAGTTAACTTGATGCGCTTCCAGCGTTTGAATTTCCCGGCGCTTTGCTTCAATCGCTTTTTGCAACCGCTCTGCACCTGCTCGACGCTTATCGCGCTCTTGTGCTAATTGATCGCGTAAATTAATTTTGCTCGCTTGATGGGCAGATGCCGTGCTCGCATCCAACGCGAACAAAGCATGCACAAAAAGATTGTGATTTTTTTGTTGCTCAAGTACAGCATCTAAAAGCTGTGCTAAGGGCCTTACATCAATCCAATCGCGATTGAGCAATTGGTGAATATTAATCGGTTCAGATTCTGCTGCCAGTGTTTTGGCTAGCTGATGTAAATGACCATCTTTTAACGCGGGAATCTCTAACGCAATGGACGTATTGCGCAAAGCCTGCACACATTGCTGCGCCGCTTCTACGTTAATTTGTAATTGCTTATCTTGTTTTAACAACTCTGGCACATGGCCGTGAATAAGTTTTTCCTGAGCCGCTTTTTCTTGCTCAAGCTGATCTTTATCGCGCAAGGCTGGCACGCCTAACCGACGTGCAGTAGCAGCAAGAATCAATTGATTGATTTCGTCACGTTTAGTTTCACATAAGGCTAGAGCCTGCGTATGCCCAGCCGCATTTTCACGCAGCAGTTGTTGCTTATGTTTTGCGTCTAAATACAACGCTTGGCAATCTCCAAATTTACGCTTGGCAAGAGAATAATGTAATACCTGTTGTTCTAGCCAACCTGCAATAAAATTATCACTCAGAGTACGGCCAGAAGCCATCCGATCAATCGCCTGGCGCAAATTGCGCGCATCAGCTTCCATAGTATGGATACGTTTAAGCATGGCCGAGACGTTTCGAATGGCCTCGCCTAAATCGCGATATTCCAGCACTTCGTTGGCAACAAATTCATCAATACCTTTGATTGGCTTGTAGGCCATAAAGCGCGAAAAGGCACGCGCCGCGTTCATGGCTTCCCGTTCGGAGACAGCATCTTTCTTGCCACGCAATACACCGTAAAGACGGCAAAGGTAAGATTTTTTCTTATCGTATTTCTCTACCTGCTCTTGACCGAACTGACGACGCAAACTTGCGTAAACCTTATCCAAGGGCACGACATATTTATGCGTTTTTTCTTCTTTTAATAAATCTTTCAGGCTCAGCGCAACATCGCTCAATATATAAAAATGGCAGTCATCTAAACGTGCGACCTTTTGCTGGGTTGCGCCCTGCCCTGCAGTTTCAATAAACGCGCGCATGCCGATTAAAGCGGTAAAGGGCTCACTGCTTTCACCTTGTGTTGGGTGAAACACGGCAGCTAAGTAGCCATCACAACCTTGTGGGCGCGAATAAGCGCCGTCATCGCAACCCAGCACATAGGATGCGAGTGTGCGCACCAATTTTCCGCCGCGACCGCGCTGGCTAGATTCATCTTGCCCTGGGTTAAAATGAAATAAATTATCGTGCGCAGCAGTCATGATGGTTTGGATCGCATCCGCAGCCGTAGTTTTACCCGAACCATTACCGCCCGAAAATAAATTAATCGGGCC
>CAZZEV010000555.1:0-1548 GCA_964653305.1 uncultured Cellvibrionaceae bacterium
GTAGCCTGAAATAGCTATTCCCCTCACCCCAACCCTCTCCCAGAGGGAGAGGGAGTTTAAGTAAGCCGCACTTTTTGAATAGGGTGATTTCATGCTGCTACTGATTGGAACTCTCATCGGCCTAGTGCTCGGCCTAACAGGTGCAGGAGGCTCAGTTTTCGCGGTTCCACTGTTGATGTTACTCGCGGGCGCGCCTATGACCAGTGCGGTTGGAATTTCACTCGGGGCAGTTGCCGTCAGTACGTTTTATGGCAGTTTGCGCAGCTTTTTCAGTAAAGATCGCCGCCAAAATATCCTTTGGTTACCGGGGGTAATTTTGGCGGGCGTTGGCGCACTAACTGCGCCTTTAGGCAAATGGTTGGGGCTGCAACTACCGGAGTTTTGGCTGCTGATTGGCTTTAACCTTTTGGCTTTGGTGATTGCCATACGCATGTGGCTAAGCGCGCGCAAAAATCCCGATGCCGCCAAAGTCGTGCGCGCGGGTAACTTTGCTAGCACCCCCAACCCGGGCTTGCTGTGCAACCTGAGTAAAACTGGCCAGTTTGAATTGCGCCCCCGCTGCGTGAGCGGCTTGCTAATTGGCGGCGCGCTGGTGGGTTTGCTTTCTGGGTTGTTCGGCGTGGGTGGCGGTTTCTTGATCGTACCACTGCTCTTAATACTTAGCCCCGTGAGCATGGCGCAAGCGGTCAGTACATCGCTACTGATTATTGCGGTCGTTAGCAGCTCGGGCTTTGTCAGTCACTTATTCATGAGTGCCGAAAACAACTGGCTTATGTTTGGTTTAGTCGCCGCAGGCGGTGTGCTCGGCATGATGCTCGGCCAAGCCATTAGCCACAAAATCGCCAATGCCTTGCTGCAAAAAATCTTTGCAGTGAGTTTATTAGCCGTCAGCACCTTAACGCTGGTAAGGAGTGTTTTATGATTTTTCGCCAATTGTTTGAACGCGAATCTAGCACCTACACCTACCTGATTGGCTGCGAGAAAACCCGCCAAGCAGTGTTTATAGATACGGTGAATAGCGCGCTCGATCAATACCTGCAACTCTTGGATGAACTCAATCTCAAGCTGGTTTACGTGCTTGATACCCATACCCACGCCGACCACATTACCGGCGCAGGCGCCCTGCGCGATGCCACTGGTGCAAGCACACTGTTGGGCGAAGAAGCGCATTCGGCCTGTGTATCTAAAGCCATGCATCACGGCGATATCATCAACGTAGGTCAGCTCGTCATTGAAGCCCTGCACACCCCCGGTCACACCGATGACTCCTACAGTTTTATTCTTGAAGAGAACGGCCAGCTATATGCGTTTACCGGCGATACCTTGCTCATTCGCGGCACCGGCCGCACCGATTTCCAAAATGGGAATGCCACCGACCAATACATAAGCCTGTTCGATCACCTGCTTAAATTGCCCGACAACACTTGGGTTTACCCCGGCCACGATTACAAAGGCTGGACGGTGAGCACCATAGGCGAAGCGAAAGCGAACAACCCAAGGCTTCCAGCAAAAGATCTAGCGGAATACGTAGCTGTGATGACTAACCTG
>CAZZEV010000556.1:0-1547 GCA_964653305.1 uncultured Cellvibrionaceae bacterium
GCGCGAACGCGAGCGCACCGGTATCCCAACTTTAAAAGTGGGTTACAACCGCGTACACGGTTACTTTATCGAGCTGACCAGCGCGCAATCGGAAAAAGCTCCGGCGGATTATATTCGTCGCCAAACACTTAAAAACGCCGAACGCTACATCACCCCAGAATTGAAAGAGTTTGAAGATAAGGCGCTCTCCGCCAAAAGCCGCGCTCTCGCCCGCGAAAAAGCGCTTTATGAAGAGCTGCTGGATATCCTCAATGAGCAGCTGATTCCGCTGCAAAATTCAGCCAATGCCGTATCCGAGTTGGATGTATTAGCAACCTTGGCAGAACGCGCCGATGCTCTTGGTTTCTGTCGCCCCGCGCTTTCGCTTAAAGCAGGTATAAATATCCAAGGCGGGCGTCACCCTGTGGTTGAACAAGTGACTACAGCGCCCTTTGTTCCGAATGATTTAGTGTTTCATCGCGAACGCCATATGCTGATTGTGACTGGCCCGAATATGGGCGGTAAATCGACCTATATGCGCCAAGCGGCTTTAATTGTACTGCTGGCTCATATCGGCAGTTTTGTGCCTGCTCAAAGTGCTGAAATCGGTATTGTAGACCGCATATTTACGCGCATTGGCTCATCCGATGATCTAGCCGGTGGTCGCTCAACCTTTATGGTGGAGATGACCGAAACCGCAAATATCCTTCACAACGCCACAGCGCGTAGCTTGGTATTGATGGATGAAATTGGTCGCGGCACCAGCACCTTCGATGGCCTCTCACTCGCGTGGGCTTGCGCTAAACATCTTGCCGAAAAAGTCAGTGCATTTACTTTATTTGCGACTCACTATTTTGAAATCACAAGCTTGCCGGAGTCTATTCCTGGAATCGCCAACGTTCATCTGAATGCTACTGAACACAACGACAATATTGTGTTCTTGCATAAGGTTCAGGAAGGCCCTGCGAGCAAAAGTTACGGCTTACAGGTAGCTAAACTTGCCGGTATTCCCGCTGAGGTTTTGGCGCAAGCGCAGGCGCAGTTGCACTTACTTGAGCAAGGCGTGCATCCTGAGCGCTCGACTGTTGCGATTAGGCAAACGGTACTGCCAGTATCAGCGTCTGTATCACCAGATCCTGTGTCTCCTCTGCAATCAGGATTGTTCGATGCCTTGCCAGACCCAGCGCTGGAAGCTTTGAAAAAAATCAATCCAGACAACCTATCGCCACGAGAGGCACTAGAACAACTCTATCGCCTGAAGGAAATAGTGAAGAAAGGGCGCTAAACCCTAAAGGAAAAGTCGCTAAACTTGAGCCGCTGCGCGCAAACCGCTACCCAAAACAGCCCAGCCTGTTTAGAATGCGCGCTTCTGAGTATCAGTCATTTATTTTCTAGTCGTTTGGGGAGTCAACTATGACTTTTGTTGTTGGGGAAAATTGCATCAAGTGTAAGCACACAGATTGTGTGGAAGTCTGCCCAGTAGATTGCTTCTACGAAGGCCCCAATTTTTTGGTGATTCACCCAGACGAGTGTATTGATTGCGCCCTGTGTGAACCAGAATGCCCCGT
>CAZZEV010000557.1:0-1540 GCA_964653305.1 uncultured Cellvibrionaceae bacterium
GGGCGTATTACCACCCCGTTAGCAGAATCTGGGAGCTATTAGCCGGGTCATTACTCGCTTATGCCGAACTTGCGGCTGTTAATGGCAAAAATGGCGGCCAGCGACTTTTTCCAGATCGTTATAACGATCTGGTGTCGGTTGGCGGGTTTGGTCTACTACTCTATGGCATCACGCTTTTTAGCAAGGCCACTGTGTTTCCTGCTGCGGCAGCGCTTATCCCTGTGTGTGGTGCCGTATTGCTAATCAGTGCAGGCCCTCAGGCGCTGATTAACCATCATTTACTCAGCAAACGACCGTTAGTTTATATAGGCCTCATCAGCTATCCCCTCTATCTGTGGCATTGGCCGCTGATTGCCTTTGTCCGCCTGATCGACGGTATGCCCCCGCCGCTATGGGTAGAAGCAATTTGCCTGGTCGCTACTTTTGTTATTTCTGCCGCGAGCTATCACTTTATTGAGCGCCCCATCCGTTTCGGGAAGGTATCAATCCAGCCAAAATTGCCATTGATACTGTGGGGAACCTTACTTGCCATTGGCGCCACAGGTTTTACAACCTATAAATTAGTAGGTAGCGATTCTGTTCAACCGCCTAAGACTGCAGTTCAAACGGAAGCCGCTCCACACGCGAAACAAGTCGCCCTGATTGGTAACAGTCACGCTGGCATTTTAAAAGACACACTCACCGCTTACTTTTCCAAGCAGGGTTATGATCTGAAAATATTTGACCAGGGGGGCTGTACACCCTTCTGGAATCTTGATCGGCACGATACGGGGCATGCACCCCAGGGGTGCGAGAAGGACATTAACCGGGGCATTGAAGCCGTTATTGAACAGCCCGACATGGATACGGTTGTTTTTGCAGCCCGCTTTGAAGACCCGGGCGCACTCTACGACATTAGTAATCTGGGCACTGATCGGGTTGGTACCGGGCTAGCACCAAACGATGCACACAACTGGGCCTTGTTTGAATCCGCACTTGATGACACGTTGGCTCGCCTATCCGCAGCTCACAAACGGATCATCATCATCGAAAACGTACCAACCTTGCCTTTTGGCCCCAAGGAGTGCGTTAAACGCCCATTAAGAGTGGCAAGCACCATGCGCGAACCTTGTGCGGTGCTAAAAAGCCAGGTACTTGCTGACCAGAAAGCGTACAGAGACATTATCGAGCGAATTGCTCGTAAATACCCGGATGTGATTGTGTTTGACCCGCTGCCTGCTTTTTGCGATACGCAATACTGCTACGGAAGAATCGGAGACGAAGTGCTTTATCGTGACCGGAACCATCTTTCAGATGATGGTGTAAAACGTCTTTCTCCACGCTTTAATTTTTGAGTTGGCTGTAAAGTGTACATGGGGTTCACAATCTACCCCCTATTAATACGCGATAGTCAGTTAACAGACGCATCAATTCCCTAGCTCGTAATTGATAGGTATGGCATTCAATCACTTGTCTATATTGCTGCTCGGCCAAGTCGCGCAAAGCGGACCAATCTGAAAGCAAGCTCTCGATAAGGGTTGCACAGTCTTGCGGTGTAACA
>CAZZEV010000558.1:0-1535 GCA_964653305.1 uncultured Cellvibrionaceae bacterium
GTTCTGGCTGTTGGCCTGATAGTGATTCTGGTTCCCCTGACGCGAGAGCGTAATCAGGCCTGCGCTATGAAGCCGCTCCAGCTCCCTCATAACTGTGCCCTTACCCAAACCAGCGCTGCGCACTATTTCATTGGCAAAGAAGCTTTGATTCGGCCTACCAAACAGCAAGCCAATCACTTTTTGCTGGGTTTTGCTAAAGAGCGCATCGCTTACCGTTATTGCTTGATTTGCTATTACTTGATTTGTCATTGCTCAACCATCACAAGAGTCCCAGTTTGGGTACTATAGGTACCAAATTGGGACTTTTCAAGTTGTTTGGTAGATTTAGAAGCTTTGTCATGTTCGTTGCACGTACATGAGGTAAATATTCTGCATCATCCATTTTGATGCATATATTCATCATTTCTATGGAATTAGATAGTAATGATGCATATATTCATCATTACTAATAAGAGAGCAGATACTATGAAAATGCCCTTAGAACAACTCGGCCAACAAATTAAAGCCTTGCGTAAGCAAAAGGGCTGGAGCCAGTTACAGCTTGCTGAAATGGCTGGGCTTGATAGGACAACTGTGGGCATGCTCGAACGCAATGCCTACACCGATATAGGTATACGCAAGGTGCATCGAGTTGTAGAACTTCTGGGTAAAAAGCTAACGCTCACCAGCGCCGGTTTACCAACGCTGGATGATTTGGTGGCAGCGCAACGAGAAGAATCAGGTAATAGTTAAGAAGGACAATTACAGCTCAATAACCACTGGCGTCATAGCTTTTAAGCTCAGCCCTTTGGATAAATCCAAGATCTCGCCCGTTAAAATATTTTTCCCGCTCGTTTTCCCTTTGATCATGGCTTGATAGCGCGCTAAATCTAATTGCGAATCCTGCGCGTTTTTATTGAGCACTACCATCACGGTTTTTGAATCTGTATAGCGGAAATAAACGTAGGTGGATTTTTCTGGCACATAATGCATGAGCTTGCCAGTTTTAATGGCATCGCTGGTTTTGCGCCAATTCAATAAGGTTTTTACGAAATCTTGTGCGTCTTTTTGCTGCGCGTTTAAACCTTTGCCGGTAAAGGCATTGATTTTATCGCCCGCCCAACCGCCGGGCATATCGCTACGCACTGCGCCGTCATCGCGCTCTTTCGGGCTAGTGGCTAATACTTCTGAGCCGTAAAAGAATTGTGGGATACCGCGCGTAGTTGCACTCAACACCAAAGCATTTTTATACAAATGTAAATTGCCATCTAAGGCTGAATAAATTCGGCTGGTATCGTGGTTCTCAGGGAAGACCACCATATGCGTGGGGTCGGCATAAATAAAATCATTGGCGATGGTTTCATAGAGCTTTATAAAACCGGTAGACCAACCTTCGTTTTCGTTGAGCGCAATGCGCATAGCATCGTGCACAGGGAAGTCCATCATGCTGGGGATATATGACACATAACCGTTATCGTTCTTCTTGCCTTTTTGCCATGAAGCAACAATCGCATGATTGGATGTCCACTCCTCGCCCACTATATTGAAGTTGGGAT
>CAZZEV010000559.1:0-1526 GCA_964653305.1 uncultured Cellvibrionaceae bacterium
GCCAAACCGCCCATAGGTAAGGGGTTGTTCGTTGGGGCGAATTCGTGAATATTGGATTCAGCATAGGCATAGTTGGAGTAAACACCAAAGCCTTCAACTGGTAAAAAATCGAACGGCATTTGGAAGGTGAGTTCAGCACCTCTCACATAACCACCTTTACCATTCACAGGGCCATAAACATCGAATGTGCCTTGGGTGCTGGTGAAAGAGCCAATGGTTGCGTAGCCGATATAGTTTTCAATATCTTTGTAATAAACGCTGATCGCGGCCAAGGATTCTGATGCAAAATACCATTCATAAGATGCGTCAACTTGATCTGCAGTGAAGGGTTTTAGCAGAGGGTTACCTGAGCTACCCCCGGTGCCATTAATCGCGCTGATATATTGACCCGCACGTAGCTCGTCCACAGGTGGGCGAGAAATTGCGCGTGAAATACCAAAGCGTAGTTTTTGTGCGTCATCAAGATTCACATTTAAGCTTGCGCTTGGTAATGCTTTTGAAAAGTCGCTTTTAACGGAACGGCCATCGTTAATACCATTATTAAGACCGTCATCGTATTCATAGCTTTCGGTCTCAAGACTAACTTGGCGTACACCGGCGTTGGCGTTGTAATCTAAGCCAAACAATTGGCCTTCAAAATCAAGCTTCACATAAGCAGCATTGTTTTGTTCTTCTACTTTCCAATAGCGGCTTGGTGTTACTTGTTGTGAATCATAATTCACGCCACCGTAAATTAATTGCGCCGCTTTTTTGTAAGAAGGTGCGTTTAAGAAAGGAATCGTATCGAACGCACCCAGAGTGTAAGAGCTCAAGAAACCTGTTGGAAATTTAACGGCGGTGCCGTTGTCAGTCGCATCCGTTCGAGTCATTTTGAAATCAGACCAAGTGACTTCTTTAGTGCGATCAGCTGCACGCACACCAAAGGTTACTGCACGTAGATCACCTGCATCCAAATCGCGTTTGAAATCAAACTGAGCGCTCAACAAATCGTCATCCAAGATTGAGCCTTCGTTGACGTTATCCAACCAGTTGTACGATGCTTTTTCTGGTGTTAAGAGTGTTGAGCCAGCGGGTGCAGAAATGGACGGTTTGCCGCGAGTATCGTAGCTCCATGTTGGCGCATATTGATCAAGGTAAATGGCATTCCAATAGTTTTCGCGTTGCGCTGTAGATGATGCGATATCTGCATCAATAGTCCAGTTATCAATACCGGTGTAGTTAAATTTCAAGCCTTGAGTAATACCGCTGTTTTCTTGTTCATAGCCCGCCAGTACATGGCGAATTTGGCCTTCCCAACCATTCAAGGTTGCAGCAACAGCTTGTTTGTTTACAACCACTACGTTGCTGAGCAAATTATCTGGGCGACCATCTTTGTTGGTGTCTTCAATGCCCCAGCCGCCCCATGGGCCTGGGTTAAGGCCAATATCCTGCCCCCAGGTTTGGTTTTGCTCTTCAGTCATAGCAAAGCTGGTGTAGAGGAAATCGTATTTAACATTGAGCGTGTCAGTGGGTGCCCACTCCATAAC
>CAZZEV010000560.1:0-1509 GCA_964653305.1 uncultured Cellvibrionaceae bacterium
ACTCGGATTGATAGCCCACTCTTTCAGCGACATCTGCAATGCTAAGGCCGTCCCGTAAATAACTCCACGCCAATTGCATGCGCCACCAAGTGAGGTATTGCATGGGCGTCCAGCCACTTGTTTCTCGAAATGTTTTTGCAAATTGCGTGCGTGATTGTGCGGCGCACTGCGCCATGGTTTCCAGTGTCCAATTGTTTGCAGGTGATCGATGAATGGCGGTTAAGGCTACTGAAAGCCGCGGATGACCATAGAGCGCCAAAATACCTAATTGCGGTTTGTGGTTTTGCAGATAGTGTCGCAGCGCTTGGATAAAAAGAATTTCAGATACTCGATCTAAAAGAACACTGGATGCTGCTGTGTTGGTAAAGCTCTCGGTAAGAATCAATTCAAAAATGGGCGCTAGCCATGTTTGGGCTTGTTCATGAGTGATAAGCATAACCGCCGGTAGTGCATCCAACAGTTGGCTGCTGGCGGTGTGCTGAAAGCGTAACTTACCGCAGAGCATGCCTATACCGTCTTTGCCGGTGGCCATCGCGTAGGGCAGGTGTTCTTGTTGCCCGCTGGCAGGTTTTAGCGGTGTCATTGAGTGTTTTATTTCCCGAGGGAAAACAACTAAATCTCCCCGATTGAGCTCGGTATCCAAATGCCCTGGCACATAAAGATGACATTCGCCTTGGGTCACTACATGGAAACAAGTGGCACCGGGTTCGTATTCATCTAACCGCCAGTCGCCGCAGACGAAAGCGTTGTGGTAAATCTCTGCGTCTAAGCGAATCATGCGGATCAAATCAGAAAATGCATCCAAAGCGTACTCCTGAACAGTATATTGGTACCAATTGGCATTATCCGTACGGTTCACTCAGTATAAAGTACTTCTACTGAATCATCTAGATTCAGCTATCCATTTATTGAGGAGTATTTCTATGACCGCATTTACCGCTTATAGCATCGCCACCGCAGCACCAGAACTTAAGCCCACACTAGAGGCTATTGAGAAGAACTTTGGGTTTATCCCCAATCTCTTTGCGTACATGGCTGAAGCGCCTTTAACCATAGAGGCATACCTTGCGCTCAACGCGTTAATTGCCAAAAGCTCCTTTACACCACAGCAGGCACAAGTAGCACTTTTGGCTGTGAGCGTTGAAAACCAATGTGGTTTCTGCTCGGTTGCACACCGCGCCATTGGCAAAAAAGTAGGGGCAAATCAACAAACGCTAGACGCACTTAATAACAACTCACTGGTTGAGGATTTAAAGGATCAAGCGCTTGCGACATTTGTTCGTGCAGTGGTGAAAGAGCGTGGGTGGGTTGCAGGGGCAGTTGTGGATCAGTTTTTGGCGAGCGGTTTTACCAAGCAACAGGTGTTTGAGGTTATGTTAATAGTGGCTATTAAAACATTGTCTAACTACAGCAATCACATTTCACAACCTGAGCCTAATCCAGAGTTATTGGCCATGGTGTAGGGCGCATCTATCAAGTACGACCTAGGGCGCATCTAAAGCGAAGCGT
>CAZZEV010000561.1:0-1505 GCA_964653305.1 uncultured Cellvibrionaceae bacterium
CCGTTTGCGTAAAGATCTCCTGAGGCTTCCATTGTGCGTGGGTCGATGCGCTCTTAACCACTGATCCCATCTGCTGGATTGAACTCTATAGCGTAAGCACTTGCAATGGTTGTACCGGCGTTGTAGTGCACTACATCGCAACGCGGCAATTGCCAAAAGATTGCCCAGACCCGTCTTAGCTCCCGCAGCAAGATACTTCGCCCTGGGATGTGCAAAACAATATCGGCTTTATATGCTAGATAATTCTGCGAAACTACAAGGGACCTACTCTTCACCCCCATCAAACAGAGCGCACGACTTAGCGCCTGTGGATTTCCTCCAGTTGAAGATGGCGCATGTAGGACCTTCATTTTTTGCTCAAAATAGCACTTGAAGCAGCTTCGAAACTCGTACTCATTTGACCAAATTCTTTCTCAAGCAATTCAAGATTCACACTGAAATCAACTGGAATTTCAGGTTTAACTTCAAATATTGGTTCTTTTCCGATATGTTTACCAAGTAATTCACAAACATATTTCAGAGTCAACTCATCCGGTCCAGCGACATTCAGCACCCCTGAAAACTCAGAATTTACTAGAGCCCAAACAAGATTAGCCGCATCTCCTACGTAAAGTGGATTGAAACGAAAACCATTATTGCCCGCCAATGAAATTGGCCTATTTCCACGAATCGAATTTATTAGCCTTGGAATAAGCATTGTTTCGTGTTGATGTTCGCCATACATAAAAAATATGCGCATTACTACCACTCGAAATAGCTGCGCATACGAACCTAGGATGGCCTCTGCCGCCAATTTAGATGCGGGGTAAATTTGCATCTCATCATAACCTAGCACTGATGACGACTCTGTCAGTCGCGAACTTGGTCGATATACCCCGCCAGTAGAAGCATAAATAAATTCTTTACATCCAGCCTTCACTGCATGCTCGAGCAATAGCATTGTCGACTGAGTGTTTACTGCAAACACATCTGCCGCTCCTTCAGGAAATTCACGAAAGCGACGAGATTGTGCCAAATGAATTACTGTATCAATTCGATCGGGTAGTTGCTCACTAAGATTTGGATCCGTTAAATCCAAATCCAGATGATCCACATGCGCTGGCAATCCATCACTGGAAGTTCGGCCAATGCTAATTAATTTAAAATCCTTAGGAGATATCTCAGCCACGCGATGACCAAGAAGCCCACTGACGCCTGTCAGTAATATGACTTTTTTTCTATCTTCCATATCGATGCACCATCTTTTTTAAATAAATTACGACGCCAATCAATGCAGACGCCAAAAAACCTATCTTTATTCCTATCGATTCGAATGGGTTTATCTTTATAACCAGCCATGCTGAGCCCAAAAAAATATAGGCGAATAACAGCAAAAAATAATTAACGTCCATCTTGATAAAACGCATCGGATACTCTCTTTGAGATATCACGAAATACAAAAGAGATAAAATCACCGTTGAGCATAAGCTCATTGACGCTGCAGCGTCAATGCCCCAACGAGGGAT
>CAZZEV010000562.1:0-490 GCA_964653305.1 uncultured Cellvibrionaceae bacterium
GTACCTTACAACTGCTGATGTGGTTTGTGATTGCCGCCATAATGAGCGGGCTGATTGGCACCTTTATTTTGAAATTTATTTCCAGCCCATTAAACATTGTCATTAAACAAGCTGAAGCCATAGGCCAACGCCGATTTGTCACTTCCGACGAACCTAAAACTACAGAATTCCAACGATTGGTTCGCGCCATGAATACCTTGTCGCAAAGCGTGAAAACCATGCTTGAAAAAGAAACCAAACAATTGGAAAAATTGCGTCGCGAATCGCAACTGGATGCATTAACTGAATTACCCAATCGCAATCACTTTTTGAATTTATTAGAAAGTAAACTCAACCGCGATGACAGCGATAGCGCAGGTGTTATTGCGATTGTGCGATTTTTAAATCTTGCCGACATCAATAATCATCTTGGCCGCGCAGCAGCAGATCATGCCTTGCTACAAATTGCGGGAGTATTACATCAATTTATTGGCCGCTACCCAGGCAGCCA
>CAZZEV010000562.1:500-1502 GCA_964653305.1 uncultured Cellvibrionaceae bacterium
GCCATGCTGGTCGCTTAAATGGTAGCGATTTTATTCTTGTCATCTCCAGCAATCCTTCGGCAGAGACAATTGGCGCTGAGCTTTCTGAACAACTCAGCGCGCAACTTAACACCGATGAGTTGCGCACCATTCAATTACCGATTGCCGTATGCACGTACAACCGCGGCGAAAAACGTAATGAACTCCTGCATAAACTGGATGGTGCTTTGGCGCAGGCTGAGCTAAAAGGTAATCGTGCAATAATTACCCTGAACAACACTCACCAACCTTTAGCGCACCGCAATCTCAGCGATTGGCGCGAAGCTATCACCCAAGCACTTGAACACAAAAGAATCCAGCTTGCACAATTTCCTGTTTCATCAACAGATGGTGTATTAATACATTTTGAATCTCCGGTGCGCTTGCTGTTAGATGATGACTGGCAACCCGCAGGTTACTTTATGCCGTGGGCTGCACGGCTTGGCATAATGCCTTTTATCGATTTAGAGGTGATAAAAGCGGCATTAACTAACTCAAATAAAACCTCTGCCATTGCGATTAATATTTCTGCAGACTCTTTATGCAGTGCCACTTTTCGCGAACAAGCAATTTCGCTGTTAAATCACTCTTTGGATAAAGCTAAGCATTTATGGCTGGAATTTCCTGAGTCTTGTGCGCTACGCCATATGGCGGAATTGCGCAGCTTCACCAATTCATTACGCGCTATTGGCTGCCATGTTGGGCTTGAGCATGTCGGTTTGGAATTTACCAAAATTCGCGAGTTGCAAGACATAGGCTTACATTATTTGAAAATTGATGGGGCGATTATTCGCGATATTGATAGCAATACGGGCAATCAACAATTTTTATCTGGCTTGTGCAAAATTGGTCATTCGTTGGGCATGCTGATGATTGCGGAAGGCGTAAACTCAAAGGCAGAAAAAGAAAAGCTAGAGCAGTTGAATATCGATGGATTGACCGGCCCAGGAATTTAAAAATTTAAACGGACGCTCCAATAATAAA